>URLQ01000015.1 GCA_900548745.1 uncultured Prevotella sp. | reverse complement strand
TTCGCGTATCTGTCTTAACATGCAGCTAATCGCTATTTTATCCCGAATTGGGGTATTCTTTATTTATTTTGCTGTTTGAAATTACGGGTGAAAACATTTGAAATAGAAGTTACCGGATTCCTAAAAAAAGGATTGATATTTTACAGTGTTCAATTTCCTGATTTAATATCTGTACCATTCGTCGGAATGTTTCCCCGTAATTCGGATACCTCTTCATACAATCAGACGAGCCCCTTTTCCTGAGCTTTGAAAATCTGTGAATATGAAAGTTCAGGTCAAAATGTAGCTACATTTTTGAAAGATAGTAGCAGCAAAGAGAATAAAAAGATTAAAATCTTTTGATTTGCCCACTATTTACATTACCTTTGCAATAATATAAAGAACAGCCCATGTACGGACGGGGCTAAACCCACGGGTCGGCTTGCGTGGAATGGACAAAGGCAATAGTGCCGCAACAACAAACAAACACGATTATGGAAATAGATTTTGAGAAGTCCGGAGGCTTGGTTCCGGCGATAGTACAGGATGCAGACACGAGGAATGTGCTTATGCTCGGGTATATGAACGAGGAGGCTTACAGAAAGACGATAGAGACGAAAAAGGTGACCTTCTTCAGCCGGAGCAGGCAGAAGCTGTGGACGAAGGGCGAGACATCGGGCAACTTCCTGAATCTTGTTTCCATAAAAAATGATTGCGACAACGACACGCTGCTCGTAAGAGTGCATCCCGACGGACCGGCCTGCCACAAGGGAACGGACACCTGCTGGGGAGAGAAGAACGAGAAGAATCCTCTGCTTTTCCTCTCGGAGCTGCAGGACTTCATAGAGAAGCGTCATGAGGAGATGCCCGAAGGGTCGTATACTACAAGCCTCTTCAAGGACGGGCTGAACCGTATGGCGCAGAAAGTAGGCGAGGAAGCCCTGGAGACGGTTATCGAAGCCGTAAACGGAACGGACGACAGACTCATCTATGAGGCGTCGGACATGTTATATCATCTGATAGTGTTGCTCACGGGAAAGGGGCTTCGCATAGAGGATATCGCCCGCGAACTGACGGAACGCCATTCTGCCGGGTGGAAGAAACACTAATGCGGCGACGGCGGTTTGCAGGAAAAACCTTCTGTCGGCTGCACGATACTATTTGTTCGAGAAATATTAGAAATAAGATTATATATAGCAAGAATGTTGATAGATTATAAAAACGTAAGCATTTGCCAGGAGTTCAACTGCGTGCTGAAGGACGTGAACTTCCATGCTGACGATGGCGAGTTTATATATATAATAGGTAGAGTAGGCTCCGGAAAGAGTAGCCTGCTCAAGACTATGTATTGTGAGCTGGACATAGAAGAAGCCGAAAAGGCAGAGGTGCTGGGCTCCGACGTTACCAAGATAAAGCGCAAGAACATTCCGGCGCTACGCAAGGGAATGGGAATAATCTTCCAGGACTTCCAGCTGCTGCACGACCGCACGGTATACAAGAACCTGAAATTCGTGCTGAAGGCAACCGGATGGAAGGACAAGAAGGAGATTGACGAGCGTATAGACGAAGTGCTGCATGCCGTAGGCATGGAGGGCGTGAAGGAAAAAATGCCCCATCAGCTCTCAGGCGGCGAACAGCAACGTATAGCCATAGCACGCTCGTTGCTTAACAGACCGAAGGTGATAATCGCTGACGAACCGACGGGAAACCTCGACGTGGAGACCGCATCCAACATCATCTCCCTGCTGAAGGACATCAGCCAGAAGGGAACGGCCGTGATAATGTCGACCCACAACATATCGCTGATTGACAAATATCCGGGCATCGTATATTGCTGCAAGGACAATACGCTCAAGGAGATGACCGGCGAGGATCTGCAAAGCGCCTTCCATACCGACTCCGCCGATGAGGCAGAGGCTGGGGAAATGGAGTAAAAGGCAATAAAGACAAACGAAAAAGGAACAATAAAACTAAGTATAAAATGAAAGTAATGAAGTTTGGAGGCACCTCCGTAGGGTCTCCTGAAAGAATGAAAAATGTCTCTACACTTGTGACAAGTAGTGGAGAGCCTGTATTTGTAGTACTCTCTGCCATGTCAGGAACTACAAACTCTTTGGTTGAAATATCAGATTATCTATATAAGAAAAACCCGGAAGGGGCAAACGAGATAATCAACCGCCTGGAGCAGAAATACATGCAGCATGTGGAGGAACTGTATTCTACCGATGAGATGAAAAAGACTACGGCAGAGTTCCTGCACGGGGAATTCGATTATCTGCGCTCTTTCACAAAGGATCTGTTCACGAGCTTCGAAGAGAAAAGCATCGTGGCACAGGGCGAGATAATGAGTACCAACATGGTGGTCAACTATCTCAAGGAATGCGGAATAAAGGCAACCTTGCTCTCTGCCCTCGACTTTATGCGTACAGACAAGAACGGGGAGCCGGACACACAATATATCAAAGAAAAACTGAACGCCGTGCTTGCGGAAGCACCTGAGAGCCAGGTGTATATCACGCAGGGCTTTATCTGCCGCAACGCCTATGGCGAGGTGGACAACCTGCAACGCGGAGGAAGCGACTATACGGCTTCGCTTATCGGAGCGGCAGCCGGCGCGGAGGAAATACAGATATGGACAGATATCGACGGCATGCACAACAACGACCCACGTGTGGTGGACAAGACCGAAGCCGTAAGACAGCTCCACTTCGAAGAGGCTGCCGAGCTTGCATACTTCGGAGCCAAAATTCTGCATCCTACATGTATACAGCCTGCCAAATATGCTGGTATACCTGTGCGTCTGCTAAACACGATGGAACCGGATGCGCCAGGCACGATAATCGACAACGTTACGCTTAAAGGAAAAATCAAAGCGGTTGCCGCAAAGGACAATATAACAGCCATTAAGATAAAGAGCAGCCGCATGCTCCTTGCAACAGGATTCCTGCGCAAGGTGTTTGAGATATTCGAGAGCTATCAGACGGCTATCGATATGGTGGCTACAAGCGAGGTCGGCGTTTCGATGAGTATCGACAACAGCTCTCATCTGACGGAAATCGTTGACGAACTGAAGAAGTACGGAACCGTTACCGTAGATACCGACATGTGTATAGTATGCGTGGTGGGCGATCTGGACTGGAGCAACGTCGGGTTTGAAACACTTGCCACGGATGCGCTGAAGGATATTCCGGTGCGCATGATATCATACGGAGGCAGCAACTACAATATCTCCTTCCTGATCCGCGAGAGAGACAAGAAGAGAGCATTACAGAGTCTGAGCGACACGCTCTTCAACAAAGAACAGTAGAAAAGGTGTAGAGAAGTAAAGATAGAATAAAAGACAGGAAACATAGACACAAAGAAGATGAAAGGCAATTTTAAGACAGAGATATTCGAGAAGATAGATACACCATTTTATTACTATGATTCAGAGCTGTTGCGACAGACGCTCCGCACGATAAGACAGGAGGCGGGAAAGCATCCGGAGTTTTGCGTGCATTATGCCATAAAGGCAAATGCCAACCCCAAGGTGCTTGCCTTTATCTGCCAGGCAGGACTGGGAGCCGACTGCGTAAGCGGCGGAGAGATACAGGCTGCGCTCGATGCCGGTTTCCCTAACGACAAGATTGTTTTTGCGGGAGTGGGCAAGAGCGACTGGGAGATAAATCTCGGAATCGACAACGACATATCGTGCTTCAACGTGGAGAGCATACCGGAGCTTGAGGTGATAAACGAACTCGCCGCCGCTAAAGGAAAGGTGGCGAATGTGGCGTTCAGAATAAATCCTAACGTCGGAGCACATACCCACGCCAATATAACAACAGGCCTGGCGGAGAACAAGTTCGGCATCGCCATGCGCGATATGGAGAAAGTAATAGAGATTGCGGCGGACATGAAGAACGTGAAGTTTCATGGCTTGCACTTCCATATAGGTTCGCAGATACTCGACATGGGGGATTTCGAAGCGTTGTGTAATCGCATTAACGAATTGCAGAAACAGCTTGAAATGCACCACATTAGCGTGGAGACAATAAACGTAGGCGGCGGCCTTGGCATAGACTATCATCATCCAAACCGTGTGCCCGTGCCTGACTTCAAGGCGTATTTCGACACGTATGCAAGACATCTGAAGCTGCGCCCCGGACAGACGCTCCATTTCGAGTTGGGCAGAGCCGTGGTAGGACAATGTGGCACGCTCGTTACAAAGGTGCTGTATGTAAAAGAAGGAGCGGCGAAGAAGTTTGCCATCGTGGATGCCGGCATGACCGATCTGATTCGCCCGGCGTTGTATCAGGCTTACCATAAGATAGAGAATATCTCATGCGACGGACCTAAGCAGACGTATGATGTGGTAGGACCGATATGCGAGTCGAGCGATGTCTTTGCCAAGGCGATAGACCTGGACGAATGTCATAGAGGCGATCTGATAGCAATAAGGTCAGCCGGAGCCTATGGCGAAATCATGGCTTCGCAGTATAATTGCAGGAAGCTTCCGGAGGGCTACACCACGGAGGACCTTGCAAAGATTAAGTAAAAAAATCATTAAATCAGAAGAAAGGAGTCTGAAAGAAGAAATGTTTGTGTTAGATGATATAACCCTTATCGTTGGCATCGCCGTATTGCTGCTTGCAATAATAGTGCCGTTCGTAAATGTCCTTGTGGTAAGACTCAAGGGCGGACCGGCAGACTGCGGGGATGAAGAAGGCGATGATGATGCTGTGGAGATGACGGACAATGGTGCGGAGAAGCAACTGCCCGGCATATCCGTAGTGGTTACGGTAGAGGAGGATGGCGAAGAGCTGAGAGATAATTTGCCGCTATGGCTCGGACAGGAATATGCTGGCGAGTTTCAGGTGATTGTCGTAGTATGCAGTAATGATGAGCTTACGGAGAATACGCTCAATAAATATTCCTCTGACAAGCATTTATACACAACATTCATACCAGGCTCATCAAGGTATATGAGCAGGCGCAAGCTTGCCATAACCGTTGGCGTGAAGGCTGCGAAATACGATTGGGTGCTGCTTACGGATGTAGATTGCAAACCGGATACGGACCGCTGCCTGCAGACGATGGCTGAAAACTGTTCTCAGACGACAGACCTGGTGGTCGGATACAGCGGCTTCGACGAGGAGTATCTTAAGTCAAGGCGCTTCGACCATGTATATGACCTGTACAGGCAGCTTGCCGCCGCCCAGAAGGGCAAGGCATGGGGATATTGCGGAAATATACTCCTCTTCAGAAAGAAGATGTTCATAGACGGAAAGGGCTTTGACGGTAACCTCAAGTATATACGTGGGGAATATGACTTCATCATCAACAAGTTCTCGACGGCGGACAATACCATAGTGGAGCTTTCGCCCAAGGCTTCTGTCACGGAGGATGATCCTACGGACAAGACCTGGCACAACAAGAACCTCTTCTATATGTCTACGAGAAAGCAGCTGACGGGCACTCGCCATTGCAGACTCTTCTTCAATACCACGATGTGGGCGATGTGGATAGTATATGTGGCTACCGTGGCGGCTGTCGTATTCTCTGTTCTTACAGAGCGTTGGATACTGACGGCGACGGCAGGTGTGGCGTTAGTCCTTACGCTTGTGTTGAGAGCCGTAGTCCTGTCAAAGAGCATCCGCAGGTATCTCGACGGCATGTCGTTGGTAAGGATGCTATGGTTAGAGGCTATGATTCCCATGCGTAAGCTTGCACGGATAATAAGATACAAGAGGGCGGATAAATATGATTTTATCAGTCATAAGATTTAATATAATAAAAAGAGGTGAAGCATGAATATCCTGCATTATATACCTACAACAGACAAGAAAAGTCTTCAGGCACTCTTCCTCAAGGAAATGATAGAGGGAGAGAGGGACGGCATGGCTTCACACATCGTCATTATGGAGAAGGGTGGGGAAGAAAAAGCCCCCTCAAGTAGCGATATAGACAAACTCTCTCCATACTCGCTTATGACTATATCCGGCCACAGACAGTTCAAGAAAATAGTGGATAAGATAAAGCCGGATGTCGTTCATATCCACGCCCTGTGGGGACTTGCTGCATGGCTCGTGTTCAGATGGGCGGAGGAAGAAAGGCTGCCGATAGTGGTCTCTCCGTATAAGGCTTTGATGAAATGGAATTACGGGCGCCGTTATGCCCTGTCGAAACTGCCGCAACTCTTGTTCATGCAGCATTATATGCTGACACGGGCAGCTGCGATACATGCCGTTACAAAGCAGGAGTTTGATACGTTGCATCATGTTTCATGGCATCCGGATGTCAAGTCGGAAAAGCCATGGAACGACAGGATTGCCCTTGTGGAGTATTCCAAGGAACTTGCCGACGGGCATGTGGATACGGAAGGAGTGGGCGAGGAGATGTCTGTATTATACAGAAAGGTGATAGACAGCAACCCGTTCCTGCTGATGAACGATGAAGACAGAGAGGTGGAGAACATGCTGCTTGCCTATGGCACGTCGCTTGATAGTGGCGTTCCCATGTCGGAGGTGTTCCTTGATGGGGATGGAATAAAAGATAAGGTAACGAAGCTCTCGCCGGAACATTGGCGGAGAATATTGCTGCATTGTGCAGACCAGGGGATATTGCAACAGGTTGTCGGCGCTACAGAAAAGCTTGGTGTAGAGATTGCTACGCCGGATGTGCAAGGCATAAGCCGCTTCCGGATAGAGAAAGAGCTGCCTTTCCTGGAGACGGCGAATCCTCGAATCAAGGTGGCAAGGATGCATCAGCTTGATGAAGATTACACCAGCTATGAGGCAGAAAGGACACTTTGTGTGATGTTGCTGAATACGAAGTATCTTTATGCCAAGAGGATATTGTCGAGACGCAATCTTGCGGACCTGTATGCCGCAATACGTTTCGGACAATACAACGAGTATATGCTGGAAAATATGCTTGATGAGATTGGCATGAAGAATTTCGCTTCGAGAATATTTTACATACTATATAAAAGTATGAATCTGGAAGAGGGATTCATACCCTTTGACATGCTTTGTGACAGGAGAACGAAAAACATAATAAAAACACTCTTTAAATCTAATATGCAATGAATAAGGATCAGAATCGATTAGTAGAGAATGATTTGCAGTATCTGCAATTGTTGTCAAAGACTTTTCCTACCGTGGCTGCGGCAAGTACAGAAATTATCAACCTTGAGGCTATCTTGAACTTGCCTAAGGGAACAGAGCATTTCCTTGCTGATATTCACGGGGCGTATGAGTCGTTCCAGCATGTGCTTAAGAATGCTTCTGGAAATATCAAGAGAAAAGTGAATGATATTTTCGGAAACCAGATTCGGGATTGCGAGCTTAGGGATTTGTGTACGCTGATATACTATCCGGAGCAGAAACTCGAGATGGTGAAAGCTGCCGAGGAAGACCTGAATGACTGGTATCATATAACGATACATCAGTTGGTGAAGGTGTGCAGGGAGGTTTCAAGCAAGTATACACGCTCAAAGGTACGCAAGTCGCTGCCGAAGGATTTCTCCTATATCATACAGGAGCTTCTGCAGGAACGCCCCGAAGACCTGGACAAGGCTGGATACGTGAATGCCGTTATAGACAGTATGATTGAGACGGATAGAGCTGACGACTTCATCATTACGATTAGCAACGTAATACAGAGGCTTGCCATTGACCAGCTGCATATCCTTGGAGATATATATGACCGTGGTCCGGGTGCACATCGTATTCTTGACATGCTGGAGAATTATCATAGCTGGGACATACAATGGGGAAACCATGATGTGTTGTGGATGGGAGCCTGTGCGGGTAATGACGCTTGCATCTGCAACGTGGTTAGAATATGTTTGAGATATGCCAATATGACTACGTTGGAGGATGGATATGGAATAAATCTCGTTCCGCTTGCAACATTCGCACTTGAAACATACGGCGATGACCCATGTGCGGAATTTATTCCGAAGACTTCTGGCGGGACTGGCTTTATCGACGAAAAGACACGCAGGCTTGGAGCTATGATGCATAAGGCTATATCCGTAATACAGTTCAAGGTGGAGGCGGAAGTATTCAAGAAGTATCCGCAATGGAAGATGAAGGACAGAATGCTCTTCAATAATGTGGATTACGAGAAGGGTATCTGTACTATTGGCGGAAAGGAATATGAAATGAAGAGTTGTAATTTCCCGACCATAGACCCGAAGAACCCTAACAAGTTGACCAAGGAAGAGAAGGAACTGATGGAGAAGCTGCATCATTCTTTTGTTGTCAGCGAGAAGCTGCATAAGCATATTGACTTGTTGCTCGGACATGGATGTATGTACAATATCACGAACAACAATCTTCTGTATCATGCTTCCGTGCCTCTTAATGATGACGGAACGCTGAAGGAAGTGGAACTGTATGGTGGCAAGAAGTATAAAGGAAAGGAACTTATGCATCAGACGGGACTGCTGATTCGTTCTGCTTTCCAGAGCGATTCTCTGCCTGAGGAGAAAGAATATGCAAGAGATTATTTCCTCTATCTGTGGTGTGGTCCGGATTCAACGTTGTTCGACAAGTCGAAGATGGCAACCTTTGAACGCTACTTCCTGAAGGATGAATCGACACATAAGGAGCATAAGGGCAATTATTTCAAGCTTCGTGACAATGAGGAAGTGTGCGACAGAATACTTGATGCCTTTGGAGTAAAGCAGCCTAACAGACATATTATTAATGGTCATGTTCCTGTTCATGCTGCCAGCGGCGAGAATCCTATAAAGGCAAACGGTAAGCTGATGGTCATCGACGGAGGTTTCTCGCAGGCATATCATAAGGAGACAGGTATTGCCGGCTATACTCTTGTATATCACAGCCGTGGCTTTGTACTTGTTCAGCATGAGCCTTTCACAAATGAAGAGGATGCGGTAATGCGTGGTACGGACATCAAGAGCTCGACTCAGATCGTGGAGATGTCTACTTACAGAATGCTTGTTGCTGATACAGATAAGGGTGATGAACTGCGCGGACAGATAACTTATCTTAAGAAATTGCTTTATGCCTACAGGCATGGCCTCGTGAAGGAATACAGATAATGAACCGTTTTCTCCTTGTCCACTTGTCAACTCGTTAACTTGTTAACTTGTCCACTTGTTAACTCGTCAACAGTAGAACAAACTGAAAACTTGCGAATACTAAAAATAAAAATCCCTGTTGCATACTGTAAGATGTATTGCAACAGGGATTGTCGTTTTCTCTTATATATTGGTTTCTACCTCTATTATTAGTTTATACCTCTTTCATTCAAGGCTTTGCTATATTTTGCTGCATTCTGCTTATGCTCTTCATAAGTGCGGGCGAAATTGTGAGTTCCGCTGAAATCCTCCTTTGCGCACATGTACAAATAGTCATGATGTACATAATTCAGAACTGCATCAATACCCTTTACGGTAGGAATACGTATTGGACCGGGAGGTAATCCTATATTGCGGTATGTGTTATACGGACTGTCGGTATTGAGCATATTATGGTATATACGTTTCAATTCAAACTTCTTTAGGGCGAACTTTATTGTAGGGTCAGCCTGCAGAGGCATGTTCTCTTTCAGTCTGTTGTAATACATTCCGGCAATCATCGGCTTTTCTCCATCGTTGGCAGTCTCTTCATCAACGATACTTGCAAGAGTAATCACCTGTTCTGGAGTAAGCTCCATAGCTTTTGCCTTGTTCTTTCTTTCGAAAGTCCAGAACTTCTTACTCTCTTCGCTCATCTTGTCGAGGAATTTGTCAACACTACTGTTCCAATATAAATCATAGGTGTTAGGTATGAACATGCAGCTGATAGTCTGTGGAGTATATCCATACTTGCGACAAGTCTCATTATCGTTGAGCGCATTAAGAAGTTCTTCGCTGCTGAACATCATCTTTCCTGCCACGGCATCGGCTAACTTGTCAAGAGTCCTTACGGATGGAATCGTCAGATTGACAGGAGCTTGCATACCGCTTTTTATTTTACGGAATACTGTAAATGCACCATTGCTTGGTGTTATCTCGTATCGTCCGGTACGGATGTTCTTGCTGTAGGACGAATGTCTGACGAGAGTTCTGAAAGCTGTTATACCATGAGAGTTGGAGATGGATGCAAGTTTTACGCATACTGAATCTGCCGTGTCATCCTGGTCGATATACAGATATTGTGTTGTGCTTCTGGCTGATATAGCCGTAAAGAAATAGTAGTAAATTATCCCCGCTATAATCGTAATGCATCCTAAAGCGAGATAGAAATACTTTTTCTGTGGATTTTTTTTCTTTTTCATGAATGTTGAAATTAAAAGAGTGGATGGAAGTTTAGACTTTCCTAATCCACTCTGTCATTATTTTATAATAATTTAGATTCTGTCAAGTACGAGTTTTATCAAGTCGTCGATATGGTTCTTATATCCAGTGTCAGCCTTTTGTGCTACGCGGTTTGCAATAACCATGCATACCGTAGTAGCCTTATGACCCATAAGTTTCGCTAACCCGGCGAGGGCAGAGCTTTCCATTTCGAAGTTTGTTATTTTCTGTCCCTCGTATTCAAAGCTTTCTATTTTCTCGTTCTGGTTTGGGTCTGCCAAAGGCACTCTCAGCTGTCTGCCCTGTGGACCGAAGAATCCTCCGCAGGCAATGGTTACGCCTCTTACCATATCATCCTTTGCTATTCTGTCTACGAGTTCCTCATCGGCAGAAATAACATAAGGTGCAGGTGCACACATGTTTCCCGACCATCCCATGTGGTTGAGGAATGCTCTTTCCATCGGAAGGTTGCAGACGGCATTCCTTCCGGCATAGAAGTTAAGCAGTCCGTCGAAGCCTATGGATTTTTGTGAGCAGATGAATGTTCCGGTTGGAGTATATGGCTGTAGTCCTCCGCAGGTTCCTATTCTGACAAGAGTGAGCTGACGGAAATTCTCGTTCTCTTCACGTGTAGAGAAGTTTATATTAGCCAATGCATCGAGTTCGTTTACCACGATGTCTACATTGTCGCATCCTATGCCGGTAGAAGCAACGGTTATTCTCTTTCCCTTATATGTACCAGTAATGGTATGGAACTCTCTGCTTTCGATGTCACATTCTTTATTGTCAAAATGTGAAGCCACGAGTTCTACGCGTCCAGGGTCTCCCACCAGGATCACCTTGTCTGCAAGGAATTCCGGTTTCACATGTAGATGGAAAACGCTACCATCGCTATTAATGATAAGTTCTGATTCTGCAAAATACCTTTTCATAATATAAGAGTTTTAAAATTATTACTTGTTTAGTCTATAATGTGGTATAGACAAACATACAGATTAGTGCTTTATGTTTTCTGCATTTCGTATCTTTTTTTCGAGTGCTGTTATCTGGTTGTCCTTGTTCAAGACATCTTTTTCAGTTTTCAGAATGTTCCCTGATAACTGTTTCCTTTCTTGCGCTTGGGCTTTTGAATATTGTTTGCGCAAAAGAGCCAATGTCTTTTCATCAGTATTCTTGTCTTTTTGTAAGGCAAGAAGTTTGGTGAAGAGTTCTTTTCCTGTAGGTGACTTGAAGTCAGAAAGATGTCTGTATATAGTATTGTCGTTTATTACGAAAGCGAAGCTGTCGCTATTCGCCGCATTGGTACTCATGCTTTTTATGTGTGACAATCTGTTCTTGGCATCTTCAACAGCTTTCTTGTCAACCCATGTCTCCCGTATACTTGAAATCTTGGCCAAGGATTCAAGTTTTCGTTCTGTAATGTTGTTGTTTTCGTCAAGCCATCTTTCGTCAGAGGGAATGAACGTATATACGCAAGCTTTTCCATTAGGCTGGTGTCTGTTAGTGGCAATCCATCCCATGGAGTTTATATCATCGATTATGCAGCAGTAGTCATCAGCCGAAGAGTTGTAAGGCAATCCTATGTTCTCGGGCTTGTAGAATCTCATCGAGTCAGTGTTGAGACGGGTCATGTATATGTCTCTTCCGCCAAAGGTGTTGCTCTTGTTCTTTGCGGAAAAATAAAGTGTAACTCCGTCCGGCATGAGATATGGATAGTTTATGTCTTCATATTCATTTCCCAATTCATCAAGTATTCTCTTATTCAGCCATTTCCCTCCTAATTTCTCGGCTGTATACAGGAAAGACTTTCCGTTGGCTGTGGAATCCTTAAAGAAACACTTGTCCTCAAAGTCGTTTATATATACGAAATAGTCGGAGCGTGCAGAGCTTGGATTATTGAAGAACTTGTCGTATGTGGTAATCCTTCCGCAATCTTTTGTAAGAGGTATATTATCAAAGATCTTGTCCTTGTCGCATACTACGCTGTCAATTATTATAAGCTTTGCTGTGGCAGGAAGCACATCTTCAAGTACGATGGAAGATACTGATGCTTCAGCTTTTGCAGCATTCTTCTGTGCCTTTTTGACTGTGTTCCTTGCAGTCTTTGCATGTTTCTTCTGTGCATATATATTGCCACATGAAAGGATGGTTAATCCCAGGATAAATAAAATATGTTTGATGTTTATTCTTGACATTGCTTTTTGTTTTTATTATTTTTGAATACAAAGATACTCCAAATCTCAATTAATGCCAAATATTATTGGTTAATTGTAGTAGTAAAGATAAATATTGCACAATTAATTTGCATTTGTGCATGAAAGAATGTAACTTTGCAAATAAATCAAATTTAGATACGTTAATGGAATCAATACTAAGTTTTAATTCCCTGGTCGAGCAAAGCATAATCAAGAACTGGGATCTTGATGCGCTTACGGACTACAAGGGTATAACATTGCAGTATAAAGACGTTGCAAGAAAAATAGAAAAACTTCATATACTTTTTGAGAATGGTGGAGTAGCAAAAGGTGATAGGATCGCTATATGTGGTCGCAATAGCGCATGTTGGGCTGTTGCTTTTCTTGCCACTCTCACTTATGGAGCTATTGCCGTACCTGTCCTGCATGAGTTTACTGCAGACCAGATACACAACATCGTAAACCATAGCGAAGCGAAGTTGCTGTTTGTTGGTGATGTCGTTGCTACGCAGATTGATCCGACAAAGATGCCGGATCTTGAAGGTATTGTTTATATTCCGGATTATTCTCTTGTCGTTTCCCGTACCGACAAGCTGACTTATGCCCGCGAACATCTTAATGAACTCTTTGGAAAGCGTTATCCAAAGGCTTTCCGTCAGCAGCATGTTTCATATTATAAGGAGCAGTCTCCTGAGGAGCTTGCTCTGATAAACTATACCAGCGGAACCACAGGTTTCTCAAAAGGCGTGATGCTTCCGTATCGTGCTCTTTGGGGAAATCTTGACTTCGCGAGGGTTGTGCTTGGAGATAAAATACCGAAGGGTGCCAATACCATCAGCATCTTGCCTATGGCACATATGTATGGTATGGCTTTCGAGTTCTTGTTTGAGTTTGTGCATGGCTGTCATGTGTTCTATCTTACAAGAGTGCCGAGCCCAGCTATAATAGCCCAGGCATTCAAGGATGTGAAGCCTGCTATAATCATAGCCGTACCGCTTGTCATAGAAAAGATTATCCGTAAGAGAGTGTTCCCTAAACTTCAGAATAACAAGATACGCCTCTTGTTGAAGATGCCGGGAATAAGCAAGAAGGTAAGACATAAGATCCGTGAGCAGGTTTATCAGGCTTTCGGAGGAAATCTGTATGAGATAATCATAGGAGGAGCTGCTCTTAACCAGGAGGTTGAGTCTTTCCTTAAGGATATCGACTTCCCGTTTACCGTAGGATACGGAGCAACGGAATGTGCTCCAATCATTTCTTATTCTGATTATCATGATTTCGTGCCTACATCATGCGGACGTGCCGTTGTACATATGGAGGTGAAGATTGATAGCGATGATCCTCAGAATGTGCCAGGCGAGATTCTTGCAAGAGGAACAAATGTCATGCTCGGCTATTACAAGAACGAAGAGGCTACAAAGGCTACTATAGACAGCGAAGGTTGGTATCATACCGGTGATTTGGGTCTTATGGATTCTGCCGGCAATATATATATAAAAGGTAGAAGCAAGAATATGCTTCTTGGTGCCAACGGACAGAATATCTATCCTGAGGAAATAGAGGATAAGCTGAACAGTATGGCGTTTGTCAATGAAAGCATCGTAATACAGAGTAATGGCAAACTCGTCGGTCTCGTTTATCCAGACTATGATGAAGTTCATAATATGGGTCTTTCAAATGAGGATCTTGAAAATATCATGGAGCAGAACCGACAGAGTCTTAATGCCGTAGTTCCGGCATACTGTAAGCTTGCTTCTATAAGAATTACCGAGGAGGAGTTTGAAAAGACTCCAAAGAAAAGTATCAAGCGTTATCTGTATCAGGAATAGAAATCTGTTGCGTAGAATGCGACTCCAATTCTGGAGATGCTGCTTGCCGTATCAATAACTAAGGAATATAAAGATGAATAGAACCTCATTATATATATATATAATTGTATTGTTGGCTTTCTTTAATGTAAGCGTTAATGCCCAAGGACAAAAGAGAGAGTTCCGCGGAGCTTGGATACAAAGCGTGAACGGTCAGTTCTTGGGAATGGGAACTGAGAAGATGCAAAAGACGTTGACGTATCAGCTTGACGAACTGCAAAAGGATGGTGTAAATGCAATTATCTTTCAGGTTCGTCCGGAGTGCGACGCTTTGTATAACAGTAAGATAGAGCCATGGAGCCGATTCCTGACAGGGAAACAAGGCACGGCTCCAGCACCTTATTGGGATCCTCTTGAATGGATGGTTGAACAATGCCATAAAAGAGGGATGGAACTGCATGCTTGGATAAATCCGTTTAGGGCAAAGACCAAAACGACAACGGAACTTGCCACTAATCATATTGCCATAAAGAAGCCAGGCAGCGTATTCCCGTATGACGGATTGCTTATACTTAATCCAGGCAAGCAGGAAAACAGAGACTATATCTGCAATGTTGTAAAGGATATTGTAGAAAGGTATGATGTGGATGGTATCCATATTGATGATTATTTCTATCCATATCCGGCTGCCGGACAGTCTATTCCTGATGATGCGGAATTCAGAGAGAACAACAACGGAATAAAGAATAGAGGAGATTGGAGAAGAGACAATGTCAATCTCTTCATGAAGCAGTTGTATGAAACGGTACATAAGGCAAAGCCTTGGGTTAAAGTCGGAGTCTCTCCGTTTGGAATATACAGAAACCAGAAGTCTGCCCCAAACATAGGAAGCAAGACAAATGGTTTGCAGAATTATGATGATTTGTATGCAGATGTTCTTATGTGGGTCAATAATGGTTGGCTTGATTATTGTGCGCCTCAGCTGTATTGGGAGATAGGACATAAGGCGGCGGATTATTCCACTCTTATAAAGTGGTGGAACAGATATGCCGGCAACAGGCCTCTTTTTATAGGTGAAGATGTTGAAAGGACAGTAAAGAAAGCAGACTTGAACAATCCATCAATAAATCAGATGCCTGCAAAATTCAAGTTGCACAATGAACTGCCTAATGTAAAAGGTACGGTACTTTGGTATGCAAAGGCTGTCGTTGATAATGTAGGAAATTATCAGAATGTATTGCGTAATGTCTATTGGAAGAATCCGAGTCTGCAACCTTTGATGCCTTTTATTGACAATAAGGCTCCGAAGAAGGTCAAGGGACTTAAGTTCCTGTCCGTAGATGGAGACAATGTGTTGTTCTGGACAAAGCCCAAGGGAAAAGGCTGGAAGGACGAAGCCGTAAAGTATGTCGTTTACGGATTTGACGGTGGTGAAAAGATCAATTTGTCAGATGCCTCAAAAATCAAGGCAATAACAACGGAATGCTTTTATAAGACGAGTCCGACTGATTTCAGTAAGCCAAAAGGCGTTTATGTCGTAACGGCATTGGATAAGTTGAACAACGAAAGTAAAGGGAAGAAAATTAACGTAAAAAAATCTAAGTAATATGGAGAACTTTAATGAACAGACGACAATACAGGTTGATAGGTTTTTAAGGAAAGTAATTCAGAAATTCACTTCGGATAAAGAACCGTCTGTCTTCACGGATATTCATGTAAGAATATCTCCTGAGAGTGGAGATGTGATGGCATTCGATGATGATGACAATGAGATTACCCGTTGTGTTGTTGAGGAATGGATAAACAGTCCTCTTGAGGATTTCTATGATTCTGCAACAGTACTGCTCAGGAACAGGATAAATGAGATGTCGGAAGCCGTTGAAGGAATATGCCTGTTGAAGCCTTTCAGTTTTGTGTTGGAGGACGAAGACAAGGAGCATGTTTCGGAATTGTATGTTTCTGGCGATGATGTCAATATAATCGGTGGCGATATAATGGCAGGCTGGGACAAAGATCTTGATAGCTTTTTTGAAATGCTGATGAAAGACTAAATAACAAAGATAACGCAAACGTTTAAGGATTAATAAATCAAAAAAACTTTTGTATTATTTTGTATTTTATTTTTATTTTGTTTGTAATATGAAAATATAGTACTATTTTTGCACTTGCAAACTCGATATTACAAAATCGGGCTATATGATTATGGAGAACAAGATAAAACATGTTGGTGTAGTTGAGTCTGTGAATGGTGGTAGAATTCAGGTTCGCATCATTCAGTCATCGGCTTGTGCTTCGTGTAAAGCAGCCAAACAATGTCATACATCTGAAAGTAAGGAAAAAGTTGTTGATATATATTCTGATGACACGGAATATGTCATAGGGCAGAGGGTTATGGTTATGGCTTCATATAAGGTGGGGCTTGTTGCAGTCTGTCTTGCCATGTTGGTGCCATTGGTTTTAATGACTTCTATACTCTTTCTCTTGACGGCTTGTGGATATGATGAGATTACGGCGGCTGTAGTAAGCTTGTTGTCTCTTATACCTTATTATATAATACTGTTTATATTTAGGAATCAGATAAACAAACGCGTGACATTTACTATAGAGAAGTTATAGAACTATCTAATCGTATAATATTACCTTATTGGAAATTTTAAACTAAAACAAAATACAAAGATTATGAATTTCATTTTAATCGCGCTAATTGTCTTGGGTAGTATTGCGCTTGTCGCAGCAGTTATACTGTATGTATGTTCCAAGAAGTTTGCTGTGTATGAAGATCCGCGTATCGGTCAAGTAGCGTCTGCTCTTCCTGGTGCAAACTGTGGAGGATGTGGTTTTGCCGGTTGTTCTGGTATGGCTGATGCCCTTGTTAAGGGTGCAGACAATGGGTCTATCGAGGGCTTGTTCTGTCCTGTTGGCGGTTCTGCCGTCATGGGACAAGTTGCAGATCTGCTTGGTATCGCAGTTGCCAATACAGAGGCGAAAGTCGCTGTTGTGCGTTGCAACGGTACTTGTGAGCTACGCCAGAGTATTGCTGTTTATGATGGTTTGAAGACCTGTACAGCAGTAAACGCCTGTGGAGCCGGGGAAACAGGCTGTGGTTTTGGCTGTCTTGGATGTGGTGACTGCGTTGCTGCATGTCAGTTCGGAGCCATAACGATTAATCCTGAGACCGGTCTTGCAGAGGTGGATGAAGAGAAGTGTACAGGTTGTGGAGCTTGTGCAAAGGCTTGTCCTCGCCATATCATCGAACTGCGTAAGAAAGGTCCTAAGGGTCGTCGCGTTTATGTACGCTGCGTGAACAAGGATAAGGGCGCTGTTGCATTAAAGGCATGCAAGGCTGCATGTATCGGATGTGGTAAGTGCTTGAAGGAATGTAAGTTTGAGGCTATAACTATAGAGAACAATTTAAGCTATATCGATCCTGATAAATGCCGCATGTGTCGCAAGTGTGAGGCAGCATGTCCTACAGGTGCAATTGTAGCAGTAAATTTCCCTCCTCGCAAGCCAAAGGCAGAAGCTCCGGTAACAGAGAATAGTTCGGCAACTCCAAAGGCTGTGGCCAATACAGAAAGCAAAGTTGCTGATGCGTCAAATGTAGAAACAAAAAAAGAGGCATAAACATGAAATTGAGAACTTTTAGAATAGGTGGTGTACACCCAGAAGAAAATAAGATTACTGCAGAGGTGGCAACCCAAGTTGCTGCTTTGCCTGCTCAGGCTGTATTCCCATTGTCACAGCATATTGGTGCACCGGCAAAACCTGTTGTTGCTAAAGGTGATAAGGTTAAGGTCGGAACTTTGATTGCAGAAGCAGGTGGCTTTGTCTCTGCTCCGATATATTCATCCGTTTCAGGTTCTGTATTGAAGATTGATACGGCTGTAGATGCTACAGGTTATCGCAAGCCTTGTATTATAATAAAGGTGGAAGGTGATGAATGGGAAGAGAGTATCGACCGTTCAGAGAAGCTTGAGAAGATAAGCGACCATCCTGAACTGACACCTGAAGAAATCGTCAACCGTATCAAGGTAGCAGGTGTTACAGGTATGGGTGGTGCTGGCTTCCCTACGTTTATCAAGCTCTGTCCTCCTCCTGGAGCAAAGGCAGAATGCGTTATCATCAATGCTGTAGAGTGCGAGCCGTATATTACAGCCGACTATAGATTGATGATGGAGCATGCTGATGAGATTCTCGTTGGTCTTGAGCTTCTTATGAAAGGTGCTAAGGTGACCAAAGGTTATATAGGTATTGAAGACAACAAGCCACAGGCTATCAAGTTGTTTGAAGAAAAGACTGCAGGAAGAGATGACATAGAGATTGTTCCATTGGCAAAGAAGTATCCTCAGGGAGGAGAGAAGCAGTTGGTAGATGCCGTTATCCGTCGTCAGGTGCCAGCTCCACCAGCAATACCTGTCAATGTAGGTGCCATCGTTCAGAATGTTGGAACTGCATTTGCGGTATATCAGGCAGTAATGAAGAACAAGCCTTTGTTTGAGCGTTATACAACGGTTACAGGAAAGCGCATTTCAAAGCCAGGCAATTTCCTCGTCCGTATGGGTACTCCGATGAAAGACCTCATTGAGTTCTGCGGTGGAATGCCTGCCGGCGACAACAAGGTTCTTGCTGGCGGTCCTATGATGGGTAAGGCACTTACAACGACAGAGGTGCCTGTATGCAAGGGAACAAACAGTATAACAATCCTTACCGACGAAGATGCCAAGAGAAAAGAGCCGCAGGCTTGTATTCGTTGTGCTAAGTGTGTTAGTGCTTGTCCTATGGGATTGGAACCATTCCTTCTTGCCACAGCAAGTTCAATGCATAATTGGGAAAAGGTAGAGCAGGAAGACATTACATCATGTATCGAGTGTGGTTCTTGTCAGTTTACATGTCCTGCTCATCGTCCGTTGCTTGATAACATCCGTCTCGGAAAGAGTACTGTGATGGGAATCATACGAGCAAGAAATGCAAAAAAATAAGACGGATTAAACATCTACGATTTTAATAAACACTAATCATTACACGGTTACAAGCTGTGTAAATAAAGAAAAGAAAAAATGAGTAAATTAATAGTATCCTTGTCGCCGCATGCCCATGGTACTGATAGCGTAGAGCGCAATATGTATGGAGTCGTAATAGCCTTGATTCCGGCTCTGCTCGTGTCTTTCTATTACTTTGGAATAGGCTCGGCAATCGTCTGTGCCTCAAGTGTGGCCTCTTGTGTTTTTTTCGAGTGGGCTATAACAAAATATATGTTGAAGAAGAAGTCTACCGTACTCGATGGCTCAGCCATTCTTACCGGTTTGCTTCTTGGTTTTAACCTTCCTTCAAATCTTCCGATATGGATAGTATTTGTAGGTGCTCTTGTTGCAATCGGTGTAGGCAAGATGACGTTTGGCGGACTTGGATGTAATCCTTTCAATCCAGCTCTCGTCGGTCGTTGTTTCCTGCTTGTCTCATTCCCTGTACAGATGACATCATGGCCAAAGGTCGGTCAGTTCCTGAACTATACAGATGCTGAGACCGCAGCGACTCCGTTGAGCATTATGAAGACAGCCATCAAGACAGGCGACTCGTCAGTACTGAACCAGCTTCCAGACTCTGTGAGCATGCTTCTTGGAAATCCGGGACTCAACAACGGTGCCGGTACGATTGGCGAGATCTGTGCCTTGGCGTTGATATTGGGTCTTGTATATATGCTTTGGAAGAAAATCATCACATGGCATATCCCGGTAAGCATCATAGCCACAGTATTTGTGTTCAGCGGTTTGCTGCATGTCGCTAACCCCGTATACGCTTCTCCTTTGGCAGAGCTGCTAAGCGGAGGTCTTATGTTGGGTGCCATATTCATGGCAACAGACTATGTTACTTCGCCAACGACAGGAAAGGGACAGATAATATATGGTGTGGCAATAGGATTCCTCACCGTAGTGATTCGTAATTGGGGTGCATATCCGGAAGGAATGTCTTTCGCTATTCTTATCATGAATGCTTTCACTCCACTTATCAATGCTTATATCAAACCAAAACGCTACGGCGAAGTAGTAAAGAAGGAGGGCAAATAAGATGAAAAAGTTAGAATCTTCTATAACAAACATGGTTATCGTGCTTGTAGGAGTGGCACTTATTACAGGTGCAATTCTTGCTTATGTAAACAATATAACCACCGGTCCTATCCAGGAGCAGGCAGAGAAAACCCTTACCGACGGTATAAAGAAAGTAATGGGTGGCGGCGAATTGAAGGTGGCAAGCAACGACACTATCCGTCAGATGGTAAACGGCAAGGAAGCCCTCTTTATCATCCATACCACACAGGACACCAAAGGTAATGCTCTTGGTGCGGCAGTGGAAAGTACAACAAGCGGCTTCGGCGGCGACCTGAAGGTGCTTGTCGGCTTCAATCAGGAAGGCAACATTTTGGGCTATACAATACTTCAGACTGCAGAGACTCCAGGACTTGGAGCCAAGGCTGAGGGATGGTTCCAGAAAGACGGCAAGGGAAGTATCATAGGCAAGAACCCTTCAACGGACAATCTTACCGTAAGCAAGGATGGCGGTAGCGTGAATGCCATCACGGCAAGTACCATAACGAGCCGTGCATTCCTGTTGGCTGTAAACAATGCCTACAATGCCTATAAGAAAGGTGCTGATTCAAACAGTGGGGCTACAAAGGTAAACAACAACCTAACTAATAAATAATTTTGAGCGATGAATAACTTTAAGATATTATTAAATGGCATAGTAAAGGAGAATCCTACATTCGTTCTCCTTTTGGGTATGTGTCCTACATTGGCCACTACTACCTCTGCGATTAACGGTCTGTCGATGGGACTGGCTACGATGTTTGTGCTTATATGCTCAAACCTCGTAATCTCACTCATCAAGAATCTCACACCGGATATGGTTCGTATCCCAGTGTTTGTTGTAGTAATCGCATCATTTGTAACCATCCTTCAGATGATAATGCAGGCATTCGTTCCTGCTATATATGCAACCTTGGGCTTGTACATTCCGCTTATCGTTGTAAACTGTATAATACTTGGCCGTGCAGAAGCCTTCGCTTGTAAGAACGGTCCGGTGGCAAGTATCTTCGACGGAATAGGTATGGGACTTGGTTTCTCTCTCGCTTTGACTCTGTTGGGAGCGGTTCGCGAGTTGTTTGGAGCAGGACAGATCTTCGGCATCACCCTGTTGCCGGAGACATGCAACATGCTTCTCTTCATCCTTCCTCCTGGAGCGTTCATCACTTTGGGATATCTTATTGCAATAGTAAATAAACTTAAGAAAGCGTAATCATGGAATACTTATTGATATTTATCTCAGCTATATTCGTTAACAATATAGTATTGTCACAATTCTTGGGAATATGTCCTTTCCTTGGAGTATCCCAAAAGGTCAGCACATCATTAGGTATGGGAGCAGCAGTAGCGTTTGTCCTTACGCTTGCTACTATTGTAACCTATCTCGTGCAGGAGTATGTACTTAATCCGTTCGACCTCCAGTATCTTCAGACCATAGCCTTCATCTTGGTAATTGCGGCTTTGGTTCAGATGGTAGAGATTATATTGAAGAAGGTTTCGCCGGCTTTGTACCAGGCTCTCGGAATCTTCCTTCCGCTTATAACCACAAACTGTGCCGTACTTGGAGTTGCCATCCTTGTCATCCAGAAGGATTTCTCTCTTATCCAGAGTGTGGTATACGCCTTCTCCACAGCAATCGGCTTTGCTCTTGCCCTGACGGTATTTGCCGGCATTCGTGAGCAGCTTGCTTTTGTAAACATTCCTAAGGGAATGCGTGGCATGGCGATAGTACTCGTCACAGCAGGTCTGTTGAGCCTTGCCTTCATGGGCTTCTCCGGCGTAGACGGAGGTTTGAAGACCGTATTCGGATTGTAATAGCCGGGCTATTATAGCTCTCGATATCAGGTCCGCTTACATTTTTGCATCATTCCTTTCTGGCAATATAATTCTTGTTTGCCGCTTGAAGATGCTGAAAAATGTAGGCGGACTTATTTTTTTACCCATAGATACCGCTTCATAAGTCATATCCTAATGCCCTGTAACCCTATGGCTTTTGCCTCGTAACCATGCTTCTTGTCAGTCATAATCCTATGGCTTTTGTCACAGAACACTATGATTAGCCCCATATAACCTTATGTCGTGTTTCAGTCGTGGCATTATGACTTGTTTTGCATATTTGTATAGTTCTGATGTTATAAATATACATAGCCTGTGAAGCCCTTGATTTATTCTCTTTAAGAAATTCGGTAACTTTCTTGGAGAAATTCGGTAACTTTCTCATAGAAATTCGGTAACTTTCTATTTTGGGGTGTTTGGAGGGCTGTTTTACGTTATGTATATTCATTCATTTTTCTCCTACTTTATGCATAACAGTAAGCAAGATATAAGTGGACGAGTAGACAAGATACAAGTGGACAAGATATGATAAGGCAAGCAGGTTCGTATTTTTCATTTCTACGAATAAGTGCCGTATGTTAACCCTTGAAAATGATTGAAATTGACAAGCGGACATGTCTTTTCCTGGTTTTTTGTATAATTATATGTTCTTTTTAGAATAAAAGGCGGAAACGTTTTGTTATTTGAATTTTAGTTGCTATATTTGCATTGCTTTAAAAAAATAATATGAAAGAAACAATTCTTGTAACTGGCGGGACTGGTTTTATTGGGTCTCATACAACGGTTGAATTGATTCAGAATGGTTATAACGTAGTAATCGTTGACAACCTCTCAAATTCAAATGCCTCCGTTGTAGATGGAATCGAGAAGATAACAGGTGTTCGTCCTGTATTCGAGAAAGTAGATTGTTGCGATTATGCGGCAATGGAAAATGTGTTTGAAAAGCATAAAGGAATAAGTGGAATTATACATTTTGCTGCAAGTAAGGCTGTAGGTGAAAGTGTTCAGAAGCCGTTGCTATATTATCGTAACAACATAAACAGTCTGATAAACCTTCTGGAACTGATGCCAAAGCATGGAGTAAAGGGAATCATCTTCTCTTCAAGCTGTACAGTCTACGGACAGCCGTCGGCAGAGAATCTGCCTGTGACGGAAGAAGCCCCGATGCAGAAGGCACTCAGTCCATACGGAAACACCAAGCAGGTTAACGAGGAGATAATACAAGACTATATACACAGCGGTGCACCTATAAAGTCGATCATTCTGAGGTATTTCAATCCGATAGGCTCTCATCCTTCGGCATTGATCGGAGAATTGCCGAACGGCGTTCCTATGAACCTCATACCTTTTGTAACCCAGACGGCAATAGGTATACGTAAGGAGCTGAAGATATTCGGCAACGACTATAACACTCCAGACGGCACTTGCATTCGCGACTATATAGATATCATGGATCTTGCCAAAGCCCATGTGAAGGCGATGGAGAGAATCTTGAATGAGAATGGAACAGACCCTGTAGAAGTCTTCAATATCGGAACCGGCAAGGGCTTGAGCACATTGCAGATAGTGGAAGGGTTTGAGAAGGCAACAGGCGTAAAACTGAATTGGCACTATGCTCCTCGTCGTGAGGGAGACATCGAGAAGGTGTGGGCAAATCCACATAAGGCAAACACGGTGCTCGGCTGGAAAGCAAGTGTAGATATAGAAGATACGTTACGCTCAGCATGGAAGTGGCAGCAGAAGCTTCGTGCTGATGGTATACAATAGAAAAGACATGTCTTTATGGCATGTTGTATTTGTGTTTGTGTTGTTATTATCCTCCGATGTGATATCGGGGGATAATTTTTAAAGGCAGATAAATGAACTTATTATGAATGTAGACCGAATAAAGGAAATAATAGAAAAGAGTCCGAATTTATCTACTGCACTTGGCATGCACTTCATCTCAACACCGGATGACGATATGTGTATGGCTACGATGAAGGTTGACGAAAGGAATCGTCAACCCTTTGGCTTTCTTAGCGGAGGGGCTTCTCTTGCCTTGGCGGAAAACCTTGCAGGTGTGGGGTCTTCGGCGTTGTGTCCCGGCAAGATATGCGTAGGTGTCAGCGTTAGTGGCGACCATGTGAAGGCCGTTGAGGAAGGCGATACGGTTACAGCCCTTGCCCATCTCGTAAGCAAAGGCAGGAAGCTGCACGTATGGGATGTGCAGATAAACAACTCCAACGGAGAACTGATTTCCACCGTTCATGTAACCAATTATATTATAACACCCAAAGAAAAGAAAGAGAAGAAGTGAGAAGTAGTTTTGCAATATACAGGCTTCCCGGGCATGGCTTGAAATGCTGCAAGATAGAGTGTTATGACGATGAGATACTGTTTCCCGGCAGTTATGCTGAGGTTGGCAAGGTAGAAGGATTTGTCGTTGCTCCCTTCAGTATTTCATCGGCATGTCCTTTGTTTGTCTTGCCGTCAGAAAAGCCAAGCGAAACGGATGTCCGTAATTTGTATCTCCAGTCACAATCCGCTGATTTGCAGATATTAAGAACGGATGAACAAAGAGAAGCTTATACTGAGGATTTTGCAAAATTCCACGACAAGACGAAAGCGGAAGACTTCCGGAAAATCGTTTTGGCGCGTAAGTCAGTTCTTACAGCAGATAAAGCTGTTGATGAGATAAGGATATTCCACAGGCTGTGTATCGATTATCCGAAGTCTTTTGTTTCTCTTATAAAGACCACGTTTGCCGGAACATGGATTATGGCAACTCCTGAAATCCTGCTCGAAGGCTCGTCGAAGGGACTGCATACTATGGCACTTGCCGGCACGAGACCCTGTATGCCCGATAGTCCGGAAACGGACTCTTGCGATGCTCTTCAAGGATGGGACGCAAAGAATATCAAGGAGCAGCAGCTTGTGGCGGATTATATTATGAGCAGTCTGAAGGACAGTTCTGATGCAATGCGGGTTTCCGGTCCGTATACTATAAGGTATGGAAATATAGAACATATCAGGAGTGATTTCTATTTTAGGAAAAACTCAGACACCCGCTTGGGCAATATCGTGGCGGCGTTGCATCCCACACCGGCAGTCTGTGGCTTGCCTTCACAGGCGGCATTAGATTTTATATTGAAGAACGAGCATGATGACCGTCAGTATTATAGTGGGTTCTGCGGTCCTTGTCATGGCGAAGACGATTTCCATTTCTTTGTTACACTACGCTGCATGAAGCTTGTCGGGCAAGAGATAGAACTCTTTGCCGGTGGTGGAATCCTGCCGGACAGCGATGAGGATGAAGAATGGAACGAAACAATGATGAAGATGCAGGCAATGAAGCATTGCATACTTGGCTGAATAAAAGAGATGTGTCATTAACAAGCGTGAAAATGTATAGTGATAAAAATATAGTAAACATACTTACGTCTTTCCTTATTGCAAAAGGTGTCAGAAAGGCTGTTGTCTGTCCTGGCTCCAGAAATGTGCCGTTGGTAAACAATATGGTTGAGGCGGAACAGATAGAGTGTTTCCCTGTAACGGACGAGCGTAGCGCCGGTTTTTATGCTTTGGGAATGTCGCTTCGTCTTGGAGAGCCGGTTGTCGTTTGCGTTACTTCTGGTTCCGCTTTGCTCAATGTCGCTCCTGCCATGGCGGAAGCTTATTACAGGCATGTGCCGTTGATTCTTGTCTCTGCTGACAGGCCGAAAGCATGGATAGACAGACTTGACGGACAGACCATGTGTCAGTCGGGGGCTTTGAAAAACTGTGTCAAGTCGCAAGCCGATTTGACTGAGTATGCAGATGACGACAAGCTTGCGGAGAATCTGTCCGTACTAACTCTCAACAGATGCCTGAATGAGGCGTTAGGCCAGGAGCAGGGTCCGGCGCATATTAATGTACATCTTGACGAACCGCTGTTTAATTTTACAGTCAGCGCATTGCCGCATGCAAGAAGCATTGATGCGTTGGCTGCATGTAATGACGTATCAGATGATGTCCGTGGACTTATTAAAAAGTTCATTGCTGCCGACAGAAGACTTATCGTTATAGGACAGTTGCCGTATAGCAGCAGACAACTGGATATTACAATAAAACAGTTGAGGAAGTATTTCGTCATACTCAACGAACCGTTATCCTCATCCTACTCAGTTCCTTTCGACAAGGCTCTCTTGAACTTTGACTCATCATCTTCAAACGAAAGTATAGATTTCCTGTTGACAATGGGAGGAACCGTTGTCAGCAAAGCCATAAAGCAATATATACGCTCATGCCGGATAGCCGAACATTGGGAAATAAATGGCGCAGGCAAGATACATGACGTTTCGTTGCAGCAGACAGGTATTCTCAGATGCTCACCTTTGGTGTTTCTGACAGCTCTGCTTGATGAAGCCGCAAAGTGTAAAGCGGATGATAAGGTTGGTATGCTGCCGTTTGATGAAGCCTGGACAAAGCGTATAGACAATGTGCAGCAGGTTGTGGATGAATACGAACCTCCGTTCTCCCAGTTGTCGGCAGTGAGGGAATTAGAACTTTCGTTGGAAGACATGGAGTACGACTATGATGTACACTATGCCAACAGTATGGCTGTCAGACTTGGAACCCTTTATTCCCAGCATTATATCTGGTGTAACCGCGGAATCAACGGTATAGAGGGAAGTCTTTCCGCAGCGGCAGGCTTCTCGGTAGTGTCCGATTCAATGGTGTTCTGCGTTATAGGAGATTTGAGTTTCTTTTATGACCAGAATGCTTTATGGAACAGAAATCTGAAAGGTAATCTTCGTATTATGCTCTTGAACAATGGAGGTGGAGGGATATTCAGTAGGTTGAAAGGCTTGGATGCGCAAGGCGAAGGTCAGGATGCCATCGCAGGCTTGCATATAACCAATGCAAAAGGGATATGCGAGCAGAACGATGTGGGATATATCTCTGCCCGTTCAGAGGAGGAGTATAGAGAAGGGCTTGTACATTTCCTTACGGAAACCACCTCACGACCTATGGTAATGGAGGTGTTTACATCCGTGGCAGACGATAATGCTGCCCTTGACGGATTAAACAAAATGATTATTGAAAACAGATAAATATATGATATTATGGCAAATAGAATATGGAATAAGATTGAAAGCTTTGACTTCAAGGAGATATTGTTTGAGGAGTGTGACGGCGTTGCAAAGATAACAATCAACCGTCCGCGATATAGAAACGCCTTTACTCCGCTTACGACACATGAGATGAGTGTCGCCTTTGCGTATTGCCGTGAAGCACAGGATATAAGTGTTGTGATACTTACAGGAGCCGGCGACAAGGCGTTCTGCTCCGGAGGTGATATGCATGTAAAGGGCAGAGGCGGATATGTAGGCACGGACGGAGTGCCTCGTCTTAATGTCCTGGATGTTCAGAAGCAGATCCGTTCCCTGCCAAAACCGGTTATTGCCATGGTTAACGGTTATGCTATTGGTGGCGGTCATGTGTTGCACCTGATGTGCGACCTTACAATAGCAAGTGAGAATGCCATCTTCGGACAGACTGGTCCTAAGGTGGGTTCTTTCGATGCAGGCTTTGGTGCATCATATCTTGCCCGTATCGTAGGACAGAAGAAGGCACGCGAGATATGGTTCCTCTGTCGTCAGTATTCTGCTTTTGAAGCAGAGAAGATGGGAATGGTAAATAAGGTTGTGCCGTTCGACAAGCTCGAGGATGAGTGCATGGAGTGGGCTTATACCATGATGGAGCGTAGTCCGTTGGCTCTTAGGATGATAAAGGCAGGCCTTAATGCAGAACTTGATGGACAGGCTGGTATTCAGGAACTCGCAGGAGATGCTACAATGCTGTATTATTTCCTTGACGAAGCTCATGAGGGCGGAAAGGCATTCCTTGAGAAGCGTAAGCCCGATTTCAAGAAATATCCAAAGCTTCCTTAATTATATATTATGCTGCGTATCTCTATAGAAAAGAAGACTCTCCACTTCAAACAGCCGGCGGGAACATCAAGAGGCGTTTATACGGAAAGGGACATTTGGCTCCTGACTATGTATGACACCTGTTCTCCGGAGAATGTTGGAGTGGGGGAGTGTGCGCCTTTGCCAGACCTTAGTTGTGACGCTTCGGAAAACTACGAAATGCGGCTTAGGGAAATATGTAAGGTGGTAGAGCAGACAGGACGTATCGATGGTTCGCTTCTCTCTCCTTATCCCTCCATGCTTTTCGGCTTGGAAACGGCGTACCTGAACATGAAGAATGGCAGATATCTTTTTGATACACCGTTCTCACATGGGCGCTGTGGCATTCCTATCAACGGACTTGTATGGATGGGTACGGCGGAAGAGATGAATCTCCGTATGGAAGAAAAGATAAAGGCTGGCTTCAGTTGCGTGAAACTTAAGATTGGTGCTATTGACTTTGAGAGTGAACTGTCACTCGTGAAGAGCATCAGAAAGAGATTCTCGAAAGATGTTATAGAGCTTAGAGTAGATGCCAACGGCGGCTTCTCTCCTGCCGAGGCTATGGACAGGCTCGAAGTGCTTGCCCGGTACGACATACATTCCATCGAGCAACCAATACGTCAGAAGCAATGGAGTGAGATGGCAAGACTGTGTTCCATGACTCCTCTTCCGATAGCTCTTGACGAGGAACTTATAGGAGTGAACATGAAGGCTATGAAGGAAGAACTGCTCTCCGTGATAAAGCCACAGTATATCGTTCTGAAACCTACGCTGCATGGTGGAATGAGAGGAACGGAGGAGTGGGTCGCTTTGGCTCGTCAGCATGGTATAGGCAGCTGGATAACGAGTGCCTTGGAGGGTAGCGTTGGTCTCAATGCCGTGGCTCAGCTAACCTCACATATTTATGGTGATGATATAGAGTTCGCTCAAGGACTCGGCACGGGAATGCTTTATACCGACAATATGCCAATGGCAACAGAGATAAGAGGAAACAAGATATGGATAAGGGAGGCATGACGCTGGATGAGTTCATGGCTGAGTGGAGCAATGATGACGATAGTGTGCTGGTGCATACAAGTGGTTCTACGGGAAAGCCCAAACCCCTTCGTGTGGAAAAGAAAAGAATGTTGGCAAGTGCCAGGACTACATGTCGCTTTCTCGGCCTGGACAGTTCTGACGTAGCCTTGCTCTGCATGCCTCTCGACTATATCGCAGGGAAGATGGTGGTGGTAAGAAGCTTGGCATGCGGCATGAGACTGATTAGTGTCGCTCCAAGTTCACATCCGTTAAGTCAGCTTGCGGAGGTTCCCACTTTCGCTGCTATGGTACCAATGCAGGTCTACTGCAGCATGCAGGATGAATCAGAGAGGCAGAAGCTGATGGGGATAAAGAATCTGATAATCGGAGGCGGAGCCATTGATCAGTCTTTGGAAGAACAGTTGCGCTCATTTCCCAATAACGTATGGAGTACTTACGGCATGACGGAAACCCTCTCGCATATAGCCCTCAGACGTATCAACGATACTGACGACAGCAAAGCTTCGGAATATTATACTCCTTTTGATGGCGTTGACGTTTCATCCCTGCCGGATGGTCGTCTGCGTATCTATGCTCCGGAGATATGCCCGGAGCCTTTAGAGACCAACGATATTGTAGAGTTCGACTCCACGGGAAAAAACTTCAAGGTGCTCGGCAGGGCAGACAACGTGATAGATACTGGAGGAATAAAGGTACAGATAGAAGAGGTGGAGAAACTGTTGCATGACGTAGTGCCTTATGATTTCGCGATAACAAGAGTGGCTGACCGGAAATACGGTGTGGCTATTGCCGTGGCTTTACCATCGGATAAAGGTAAGGAGTGGCAGCAGAAAGAACTTGACAGACTTAAGGAACAAGTGGATGGGAGTCTGCACAATAGGTACTATCGTCCCCGATACTATTTCCCTGTAGGGCATATACCACATACCGGTACGGGGAAAATAGCCCGTGCGGAAGTTGAAAAGTTAATAGATATTTGTCATATACATTGAAAATAATTAACTTTGCATCGTTTTATACTTGAAAATTAAATAAAATCATATAATAATGGAATTAGCAAGCAAGTACGATCCACAAGACGTGGAATCAAAATGGTATCAATATTGGCTTGACAATAAGCTTTTCAGCAGCAAGCCGGACGGAAGAGAACCATACACAGTGGTTATTCCTCCACCAAACGTGACTGGTGTGCTCCACATGGGACACATGCTCAACAATACTATCCAGGATATTCTTGTACGCCGTGCAAGAATGGAGGGCAAGAACGCATGTTGGGTGCCTGGTACAGACCATGCTTCGATTGCTACCGAGGCAAAGGTGGTGAACAAGCTGGCACAGCAGGGAATAAAGAAGACTGACCTTACACGTGATGAGTTCCTGAAGCATGCTTGGGACTGGACACACGAGCATGGAGGCATTATTCTGAAACAGTTGCGCAAGCTTGGTGCAAGCTGCGATTGGGACCGCACTTCCTTCACGATGGATGAAACCCGTTCAAGGGCAGTCATAAAGGTTTTCTGCGACCTGTATAACAAGGGTCTCATATATCGTGGCGTGAGAATGGTAAACTGGGACCCAAAGGCTCAGACCGCTCTCTCTGACGAGGAGGTTATCTATAAGGATGAACATTCAAAGCTCTACTATCTGAAGTACAGGGTTGTGGAGAATGACGTCGAGCAGGTGGAAGAAGGTAACGTGATGCATAAGGATGAGAAAGGCTATTATGCTGTAGTTGCTACCACACGTCCTGAGACAATCATGGGTGATACGGCAATGTGTATCAACCCTAACGACCCAAAGAACACATGGCTGAGAGGCAAACACGTTATCGTTCCGCTCGTAGGAAGAGAGATTCCTGTTATAGAGGACGACTATGTTGACGTTGAGTTCGGTACAGGTTGTCTGAAGGTTACTCCTGCACACGACATCAATGACCATGCCCTCGGACTGAAACATCATCTGGAGACAATA
>URLQ01000014.1 GCA_900548745.1 uncultured Prevotella sp. | reverse complement strand
AAACTTGAGCGATATTTTTTTGATGTATATATACTAGCATCGCGGATACGCTTACATTTGTTCCCCAAAAGCAATATCCAATAATATCATGATATATAATTCATCCGAATATAGCACAATTTAAACATATAAGTTAAGCCTACCCCTGTTCTGGGTAAAATGATAAAGTCTGTCAGGCAGGCTATAGACTTACGCCCCATAACCCATAGACTTACGGTATGAAAGTCATGGACTTACGACTTGAAAGTCATGGACTTACTGTATGAAATCCATGGACTTTCCGCTTTAAAAGCCATGTTTCCTGACTTGTCTTATTACGTTGTAAAGATACTAATTCTTTTTGCCGAAATGCAAGGAAAACAAGCAAATATTTTCCATTTTCAAATTAAAAATATGAGATAATTAGGCTGAAATATAATTTTATTGGAGTGAAACATCGTTTTTTATATGATCATTACACAAAAATCATTCATTTTTAATGATAAATTAAACGTTTCGTTTACATTTTATGATAGATAAATGACAGATATTGTAAATATTTGCAAATCTGTCAGTATGTTATTTTGTTTATTATCAGGGTATTACATAATAAAATGACAGAATGACAGATAAAAAACAAAAAAAAATATTTTTCACGAGAGGATTATTCATAGTATTAATCTCCCACAGATTACGCTGATGAACACAGATGATTTTCTCTGAGGACATGGAGATTTCTTATCCCGAACTGGGGTATATAATATATGAGATAACAATAATTATAAAAACCGCTTGCCACGTTGCCAGGTTGCCACCCGCAAATGCCATAGATAGCATTCGTATCTCCCATAGATAGAATCGTAAGTGCCATAGATAGGAAGCCTAAGTGCCATCGTTACAAATTCTCCCACAGATGATTCAGTACAAAACAGACTCTTTTTCGTTATTTATATAATAAGTACACAAAACAAGGAAATATAATAAAAAAATCGAAAATATGGAAAATAATAAAAGCAGTCTGAAGAGCACTATCGCTGTGTCTCTAACAAACTATCTTGATGCCGGTGCCATCGTAGCCGGTGCCAGCGGATTATCATTGTGGCAGAATTATCTTGGTCTTACCGAGGGGCACCTTGGCTTCCTGAATGCAATAAGCGCCAACTGTCTGGGTGCTGCCATCGGAGCTATCATAGGAGGCTTTCTTGCTGACAAATACGGAAGAAAGGCTATCTACACTTACAACATGCTTATCTATATGATAGGAGTGTTGCTTGTGGTGTTTACCGTGAACTTCCCTATGCTGCTTGCCGGCTTTCTGGTTACAGGTATCAGCGTCGGTGTCGGCGTGCCTGCATCATGGACATATATCTCAGAGAGTTCGGAAACGAACAACCGCGGCCGTAATATCGGCATTTCGCAGATGGCATGGGGCATCGGTCCGCTTATCATCCTCTTGCTGGGATGGTTTCTTGCACCGCCGACAAACAATGCGGAGGCAGGCTTTATGTTCCCTCTCGTAAATCAGTCTGCCACACAGATTATCGGTACGGGAGCTACACAGGCTGAGATCAACGTGTTCAGCTCAAGAATAGTGTTTGCGTCACTATTCGTTGTTGCCCTCATAGCATGGCTACTGCAGCGGCAGCTCGACGAGTCGGCTGAGTGGAAAGCTGCAAAGGCTGAGTCGGAGAACGCTTCTGACACGGTGAAGAGCAAGAGCGTGTTTGCCTCTTTCGGAACGCTGTTCTCAAACAAGGTTAACGTCAGGACAATGCTTTTCCTTGCAGGAATGTATCTTACATGGAACCTTGTAAGCTCCGTGATGGGCTTCTTCCAACAGCATATCTATGAGACAGCCGGCGGACTGTCGAACGGCGAAGCCAACATGTTGTCGGCAGGTCAGTGGGTCATCATCATCGGCATTACTTTCGTTTTCTCAATGCTTGTGGACAAGGTAAACCAAAGACTGCTATATATAGTAGGCGTCGGCGCAGCTGTGTTGGCATGGGTGATGATTGTCACTATCGGCATCGGCAGCATGAGCGGACTGCTTTTCTTCACGCTCTTGTGGGGCATCCAGGGCGGTATCTCGGTTCAGGGATTCTATGCTCTGTGGGCATCGGAACTGTTCCCGGCAAAATACAGAGCTGCCGCACAGGGTATCATGTTCTTCATGGTTCGCGGACTGTCCGCAGCATGGGGACTGGTGTTTGTAAACATCTATGGCGAGCATGGCGAGGGCTTCACCATTGCAGCTTATCTGATGATGGGTCTGCTAATCGTTTCGCTCCTCATCGGTGCTATATGGACACCTAAGACACGAGGCAAGTCATTGGAACAGATTACAGAAGAGAGATACGGAAAAGAGATCTAAACAGACCATTCCTACATTAAATATACAATAGCAATATGAACAACAAGGCAACATGGATATGGTATCCGGGCGACTTTGAGGTGTGGCTCGGCAACAGGGTCAACAACCGCCGCACGGAGCGCGGTGCTATGTTCCCACCGTTTTGGAAACAAGACAGCCACTACCCTACCGTTGAGTTCTCCACCAAAGTAGACCTTAAAAAGACAGAGACGATAACGATAGAGACAGAAGGTGACTTCAACCTGATGCTTGACGGAAAACTACAGTTTGGTATGCCGCAACGGTTTGTAGTGCCTGCTGGCAGACACAGCATCAACATTAAGATACACAACCAGTCTACCCCTCCGGCCCTGTTCGTAAAGGGCAGAACGATAAAGAGCAACTCCACATGGCTCGCCACATACGAAGACAAGATATGGATTGATGAGAACGGCGTGGCTCACGGCAGCGGAATATATGTTCCGGCGGCGACATGGAACTTCAACGACATAGACACCCCGCCATCGAAATTCCGTCTGAAACGAATGGAGATGACACCTGTCGATGAAGAGAAGATAGGCAGAAACGGATGGCTCTTCGACTTCGGACTGGAGACGTTCGGATATATCAGGCTGAAACAGGTTGTAGGCAAAGGCACCATGAATATATATTATGGGGAGAGTCGAGAAGAGGCGTTAGACCGCAACCACTGTGAGACACTCGACCGCTTCAAACTCAATTATAATGAAAAGGTGGAAGTGATGCTCGACGAAAGCAAGGCATTCCGATATGTATTCATCGAGACAAAGGGAAATCTCTGCTACCAAGAGGTTACAATGGACTACGAATATGCAGAGTTCGCACACAAGAAGTCGGGCTTCTTCAAATGCAGCGACAAACTGCTGAACGCATATGGGAAGTAGGAGCATACACCATGGACCTTACGACAAGGGAGTTCTTCATGGACGGAATTAAGCGCGACAGATGGACATGGTCGGGAGACGCCATACAGTCGTACCTGATGAACTACTATCTACGCTTCGACACGGACTGCGTAAAGCGTACCATACGCCAGTTGAGAGGTAAAGACCCTGTGACTGCCCACATAAACACGATAATGGACTATACGTTCTACTGGTTCAAATCAATCCTCGACTTCTACCAGTATACAGGCGACATCTGCTTCGTAAGGGAAATATACCCACGCATGCAGACAATGATGAAATACGTATTGGGAAGACTCAACGACAACGGCATGGCAGAGGGAAAGGAAGACGACTGGATATTCGTTGACTGGGTGGACTTTCCTATGCACAAACGCGGCACACTGTGCTTCGAACAGATTCTCCTGTGTAAGGCTTTGCAGACTATGCACACCTGTGCAGAACTGCTGAGAGACAATCCTCTACAAGACGCTCCGCAGGGAAGCATCACCACAGAAGAATATACTGCAGACGCAGAGAAGTTCAAAGCCCTTGCCTCTGCCCTACACTCAAAACTCAAACCTACATTCTGGAACCAGGAGAAAAAAGCTTTCATGCATGCCATCGAGGACGGTGAAATGAACCAGCAGATCACTCCTTTCCCTAATATGTTTGCCATTATATACGACATGGTAGACGACGAGGACAAGAGGACTCTGATGGATTCCGTAATGCACAACCCCGACATTGAACCTATCACCACACCATACATGCGCTTCTATGAACTGGAAGCCCTCTGTCAGATGGGCGAACAGGAGAAGGTGTTGCCGGAGATGCTCGACTATTGGGGAGGCATGCTTGCAGAAGGAGCTACAAGTTTCTGGGAGAAATACAATCCTACCGACGAAGGAACACAGCATCTTGCCATGTACGGAAGACCTTACGGCAAGAGTCTGTGCCACGCTTGGGGAGCCAGTCCGGTATATCTGTTAGGGAAATACTATCTCGGCGTAAAGCCTACCAAGCCCGGATATGAGGAATATGAAGTAAGCCCCGTGCTCGGCGGACTGAAATGGATGCAGGGCAGCGTGCCCACTCCATACGGAGAAATAAAGATAAAGATGACGGCAACGACCGTTACCGTGAAGAGCGATGGAGGAAAAGGCAAACTCATCATCGGAAACAACAGCTACGACATCAAAGAAAACGAAGAAATAAAAATAGAATACTAATAATAAAGACATGACAATAAGACAAACCATATTTGCCTTGACTGCCGCTGCTGCCTTTGCATCATGCGGAAACAAAGAGACAACCGTCGCTACATTGCAACAGTTACCACAAACCGACTATGCAGCATCGCTGATAGCCAACAACATTGCTTCAATGCCTAAAGGCTACAAGATTAGCGTGGGCGTGGCTAACGATACCGTGGGCAAACCTGCAGAGGGCTTCTCTCTGCTGCGCAAAGGAAAGAAAATCAGCATCATAGGCAATGATGGCGCTGGCGCAATCTACGGAACAAATCGACTGATGGAATATTTCAAGCAGAACAACTCGCTCGAAATTCCTTATACTATAATTGATGCCCCGGAGATGAAACTGCGCGGAGCATGTGTGGGTCTGCAAAAGACCGTTTATCTGCCAGGGCATAAGGTATATGAATATCCTTATACTCCAGAAAACTTCCCTTGGTTCTATGATAAAGAACTATGGATAAAATATCTCGACATGCTGGCAGCAGACAACATGAACGCTGTGTTCCTATGGAACGGACATCCCTTTGCGTCTCTCGTGAAACTGAAGGACTATCCTTTTGCTCCTGAGGTGGACGACGCTACGATGAAAAAGAACCAGGAGATGTTCTCCTTCCTTACAACCGAAGCACAAAAGAGAGGCATACGCATAATACAGATGTTCTACAACATAATCGTATCCAAGCCGTTTGCCGACCACTACGGCATAAAGACGCAGGACCGCAACAGACCTATCACACCGCTCATAGCTGACTACACTCGAAAGAGCATTGCCGCCTTCATCGAGAACTATCCTAACGTGGGCTTCCTCGTATGTCTGGGAGAGGCTATGTCGGGCATAGAGAATGACATCAAGTGGATGAACGAGACCATCATACCTGGCATAAAAGACGGACTCAAGGCTTCGGGACGTACAGACGAACCGCCTATCATCCTGCGCTCTCACGACACAGACGGACCGAGGGTGCTGCATGAAGCATTGCCTCACTACAAAAACATCTATACGATGAGCAAATATACAGGAGAATCGCTCACTACCTATCAGCCACAAGGACCATGGGCAGAGACACACAGACAGCTTGCCGCAGCAGCTCCTGTGCATATCAGCAACGTGCACATCCTTGCCAACCTGGAGCCATGGCGCTGGAGCTCTCCTACCTTTATAGAAAAGACTGTGCAAGCAATGCACAACATACATCATGCCAACGGCTTGCACCTCTATCCACAGGCTAACTACTGGGACTGGCCTTATACTGCAGACAAACTCCCTGACGGCAAGAGGGAACTGCAGATTGATCGCGATTGGATGTGGTATCAGGCTTGGGGACGATACTCATGGAACTGCCACCGTGGAGAAGACAAATCGTTCTGGAAGAAGACTCTCGCTGAATACTACGGCACAGACACTATAACTGCCGGACGAATCATCGACGCTTATGACGACAGTGGAGAGATTGCACCTAAGCTGTTGCGCCGCTTCGGCATTACGGAAGGCAACCGTCAATGTCTCCTGCTCGGCATGAAGATAAGCCAGCTCGTGAACCCTTACAAATATACTATCTATCCTGGCTTCTATGAGAGCTGCGGACCTACCGGCGAGAAGCTTATAGAATATGTAGAAAAGGAGTGGAAACACGAGAAGCATATCGGAGAGCTGCCTCTCGACATCGTGGACCAATGTGTGGAACACGGCAACAAGGCTGTGGCTGACATTGAAGGACTTTCGACGAACATAACAAAGAACAAGGATGAATTCGAAAGACTACTGAACGACATGAGATGCTACCGCGACTTTGCACTATCGTTCAGATACAAGGTTCTGGCGGCAGAACAGGTACTCAACTACAAATGGTCAAAGGATGTGGAATATCTGAAGAAAGCCGTGCCACTACTTGAAAAGAGCAACAACTGCTATAAAGACCTCGTGGAAAAGACAAAGGACACTTACTATAACGCCAACAGTATGCTTACCTCTCAGCGACGCATTCCTGTGGGTGGCGATGGCGGAAAGTACAGCACATGGCAGGAGATGATGCCTGTCTACCAAGAGGAATTTGACAATCTGAAGAAGAATATTGCAAGTCTTACTTCGGTAGGCAACCAGAGTATCAAAAAAGAAAAGACAGCTAAGGCAGTAGATGCTCTCGAGTACAAAGGCAACGAGAAGAAAGGCTACGTGAAACTGCTGTCTGACTACAAGACGGTAACACTGAAAAAAGGTGCCAAACTCTTTGAAGGCAGAGACGAAGCCGTGGACACTCTCGCAACTGAACTGCAAGGCATGAAGGCTATTGTATTGAACCGTGACACAGCCCGCATCAAGGGTATAAGCATTGAGTTTGAATGTACAAAGCCTGTAAAGCTACTCGTCGGCTTCTTCGTTGACGACCAGACAAAATTTGCACGTCCACCAAAACTGGAGATTGACGCCACAGGAAATGAATACGGACAGGCTGAACCTATAATCAGCAACGGATTCATACTAACAAACATGCCGATTGCCAATATTCACGCCTATCACTTCCAGGCCGGACACCACGTGATAAACCTGCCTAAGGGTATCATAATGGTGGCTGGATTCACAGGCAGCGAGATAAAGATAAGAGATGCCAAGCTGAACGGTGCCGGCACCGAAGTTGACTGGCTGTTTATGTAATCATATACTCTATCATCAGTCATAACAACAAAAGAGAAAAATATGAAACGAATATATTTGCTGATAGCTTTTCTTGCAACCTTTGCAATAAGTTCAACGGCACAACGCTCTTCCAAGGGGAAAAGGAAAAGTGCTAAGGTTCAAGCAGTGACCCAAGCTGAGATGCAAAAGATATATGAAGCTGCACGCACACCTTATAAATATGGTATGGTGATGGCTCCGAAAGACAACTACCATAAGTTTGACTGTCCCACCGTTTTCCAAAAGGACGGTAAATGGTTCATGACCTATGTTTGCTACAACGGAAAGAGCGGCACCGACGGACGTGGTTATGAGACATGGCTTGCCAAAAGTGACGACCTGCTTCATTGGCAAACGCTTGGAAGGGTGCTCGAATATGGAACTGGCAACGAATGGGACAAGAACCAACGTGGAGGATTCCCTGCCCTTGTGGACAACACATGGGGCGGCAGCTATGAGATTGAGAAATACAAGAACCACTATTGGATGACCTATATCGGCGGAGAGGGTACAGGCTATGAGGCAGTAAATGCTCCACTGAGCATCGGACTGGCCTCAACAAAAGGTGATGTTACTATTGCACATCCATGGAACACTCTCGACAAGCCTATCCTTTCTTACAAAGAAAAGAATGCACAGTGGTGGGAATATATGACTCAATACAAGAGCACAATATACCGTGTGGACAAGAAGTTGTTCGGCTATCAGTTCATGATGTATTATAATGCCGGCGGCAAGAACGCCACCCATCCCAAAGGGGAGCGTATCGGTGTGGCTTTCTCTAACGACATGAAGAAATGGACCCGCTATAAGGCGAACCCTATCTTCGCCCACGACTCTGACGGCACCATTACCGGCGACGCACAGATTGTAAAGATGGGCGACCTGTATGTGATGTTCTATTTCTCCGCATTCAACCCTACAAGAGAATACTATGCCTACAACACTTTTGCTGCAAGCCGCGACATGATACATTGGCAGGACTGGCAAGGAGAGGATCTTATCATCCCATCCAAACCATACGACGAGATGTTTGCACATAAGAGCTATGTAGTGAAGCATGGTGGTGTGGTATACCATTTCTACTGTGCCGTGAACAACAGTGGACAGCGTGGCATAGCCGTTGCTACAAGTGTTCCTATGGGAAAGAGCGAGGTAAACTTCCCTTCCCCAGACCCTGTTGGCAAGCGCACTGCAGTCAACCTCAACGACAATTGGCAGATTACCTTCGACGGAACGACCTTCACCAAAGATATTCCATTTAATCTTGACGACTATTACGGAGCATTGCAGAAGGAACACGGCAACCTGCACGGCAAAGCCGTATTCAAGAAATCCTTTATGGCACCTGCTCTTGAAGGTAAAGAGTATTTCCTGCGTTTTGAAGGAGTAGGCACATATTGCGACATTCTACTGAACGGAAAGAAGCTTGGCTCGTATGATATCGGCAGAACGACAGAAACGATAAACATCACACAAAACGTTATTCAGGGCAAGGAGAACAAACTGGAAGTGCGCATATCTCACCCTAAAGGCATTACCGACATGCCTTGGGTTTGCGGCGGATGCAGTTCGGAATGGGGATTCAGCGAAGGCTCTCAGCCATTCGGAATATTCCGTCCTGTAGTGTTGGAGATTACCGATAAGGTGCGCATAGAACCTTTCGGTGTGCATATCTGGAGCAACCTGCAGTGTGACAGTGTGTTTGTCGACACCGAAGTGAAGAACTACGGTAATGAGGCAGCCACATTCCAACTTATCAACAAGCTCTCGGAGTCAACAGGCAAGCAGGTGGTAAGACTTACAGACGACATAACTCTGCAACCTGGCGAGACAAAGACCATACGTCAACAGGCTGCCGTGAAGGAACCCAAACGATGGACCATGGAGAAGCCTTATCTCTATAACCTGAACTCAATGATAAAGCGCGACGGCAAAGCTACAGATGACTTGCTCACTCCGTTTGGCTTCCGCACTATATCATGGCCACTGACAAGACACGACGAGGACAAGCGTTTCTATCTGAACGGCAAGCCGGAATATATAAATGGTGTATGTGAATATGAACACATGTTCGGACAGAGCCACGCCTTCTCTTCCGAACAGATTGAAGCACGCATGAAAGAGGTTATGGGAGCCGGATTCAATGCCTTCCGCGATGCTCATCAGCCCCACAACCTGTTATACAAGGAAATAATCGACAAGAACGGTATTCTGTGGTGGCCACAGTTCTCTGCTCATATATGGTATGACACTCCGCAATTCAAGGAGAGCTTCAAGCGCCACCTCATACAATGGGTAAAGGAGCGCCGCAACTCGCCATCCATAATATTATGGGGACTGCAGAACGAAAGTACCATACCTGCAGAATTTGCAAAGGAATGTTCTGACATAATTCGTTCACTTGACCCAACATGCGGTACGCAGCGACTTATAACGACATGCAATGGAGGTGAAGGAACAGACTGGAACGTGGTGCAAAACTGGAGCGGCACCTATGGCGGCAAGATTGAAAACTATGCTAAAGAACTGTCTCGCAACGACCAGTTGCTGAACGGAGAATATGGAGCATGGCGTACCATCGGCAACCATACGGGCGAACGCTATACAGAAGAGAAGCAATGCGACATTCTGGAACGCAAGATACAGTTGGCGGAGAGTGTAAAAGACAGTGTTTGCGGACAATTCCTATGGACCCTGCAAAGCCATGATAATCCAGGAAGAAGGCAACCGGAAGAAGGTTTCAGACTGATTGACAAGGTTGGTCCCTTCAACCATAAAGGTCTGTTTACCGCATGGGAGCAACCTGTTGATGCGTTCTATATGTACAAGTCACATTACATAAGTGCTGACAAAGAACCGATGGTATATATCGTACCTGCCATCAAGAAAGACAGCATACGCATATACAGCAACTGCGAGAAGCTGACACTCAGTTGCGGTTCATGGAGCGAAACAAAGGTGATGGACAAGAAACAGAACACCACGCTCTATAAATTCTTCAACGTGAAACTTGACGGAGACATTATCGTCGCAAAAGCTTTCCATAACGGCAAGTTGGCATGCACCGATTCTCTCGCCCTCGGTTCATACCACGCCTGGGACGAGAATATCATCAAGCCGGAGAACGATTACAACTATATCGCTCGCATAAACTGTGGCGGTGACGACTATACCGACAGCTACGGACTGACATGGATGCAGGACAATACAAACTGGTCTACATCGTGGGGAAGCAAGTTCAAGAAAGAGACAAGTCCTTACCAGATGAGCCAGACCTATAACAAGTACCTATTTGCATCGCCTCTCTTCCGTACTTCAAGATTCGGCAGGCATCTGCTCTCATACTCCATTCCGGCAGAACCAGGCGACTACCGCATAGAGCTATACTTCGTAGAGCCGTGGTATGGCAAGGGAGAATCAATGAACACCGATTATGAGGGGTATCGTCTCTTTGACGTAGCGGTCAACGACAGCACATATATCCACAACCTTGACCTCTGGGCACAGGCCCGCTACGGCAAGCCATACAAGCGTGTTATTGACATACATAACAGCGGTAAGGAGATAAAGATTGATTTCCCGAAAGTCAATGCCGGACAGGCTATAATCTCTGCCATTGCCATTGCAACAAAGAACCAGAATGTAAAGCCGGTGGCAATAAAAACATCAAAGGAAAGCAAGACTATGTGGGCAGACTTTGAGAAACAGACTTACACAGCTACTCCAGACAGCCTGCTGCCTTCTAAAAGCAACAGTGCCATCACAGCCGAAGGCATCTTCCACAAAGGAACGATGAACTTCGAGTACAACGTTGGAGTGGCGAAAGTATATGCCCTGCGTTTCCGCTATTACAATCCGGAGAAGGAACGTACCTTACACGTGAAGATTACAGACCTGAACGGTGTGGTATACAAGGAAGACGACATAACATTCGTGAAGACACCGGAGAAGAAGACCAAGCGCCGCAATACCAGTATCACCACTGGTTCACAAACCAATGCCGGCAGCTATAAAGTAAAGCTATCCGGCGAGGGCATCGACAAGATGATATTCGACAAACTGACGATTGAATAAACAAGATTTATAACTTATAAAATAGTCCGCAACAGTGACAATATTTACATTATATTGCACCGTTGCGGACTATTTCGTTTACGACAAACTCATTTTACGATAAAACAATCAGTACATATTATATGAACACGCGTCCTAATATAACAAAGGGAATAATATGAAAAAAATAATAATATCAGCATTATCACTGCTTGCGGCAGCCACAGGTGCCGTAGCGCAGAACAGCAGCGTACTCACTCAAAGACAATATTTGAGCGGACATGGTTGCGATGACATGGTGCAGTGGGATTTCTATTGCACAGGTGGAAACAACTCTGGCAAATGGACAAAGATCGGTGTTCCTTCTTGCTGGGAACTACAAGGCTTCGGTACTTTCCAATATGGTATGAAGTTCTACGGAAAAGCTTTTCCTGAAGGCATTGCCGATGAGAAAGGTATGTATAAATACGAATTCAAACTTCCTAAAGAATGGGCTAACCATCACATTGAACTTGTTTTTGAAGCCTCAATGACTGACACTCAGGTGATGATCAACAAACGCAAAGCCGGTTCCAAGCACATGGGAGCATTCTATCGAATCACTTACGACGTAACGGACCGTGTATTCTTCGGTGACAAAAAGAACCTGTTGGAAGTTACCGTAAGTAAAGAAAGCGAGAATGCAGGTGTGAATCTGTCTGAGCGTCGTGCAGACTACTGGAACTTTGGAGGCATATTCCGCCCAGTATTCATAGTATGCAAACCGGCTCTTAATATAGAGCGCACAGCCATCAACGCCACGGCAAACGGAGAGTTCAATGCCTACGTACTACTCAACCACACTATTGAGGGGGCCAAAGTAAAGACAACCATCAGTGACTTTAACGGAAAAAAAGTAGCTGAAAACACTACTGATGTACGCAAAGGCAGTGACCATGCCGACATCTCATTCAAAGTAAATAATCCGAAGCTATGGACTGCCGAAACACCAAACCGCTATAAGGTGGACTTCGCACTCATTGATGCAAGCGGCAAGACTCTTCATATAGAAAAAGACAAGTTCGGCTTCCGTACTATTGAAACACGCGAAAGTGACGGACTATACATCAACGGCAAGAAAGTCAATGTACGTGGTGTGAACAGACATAGTTTCCGTCCGGAGACAGGACGCACTCTGTCTTACCAGAAGAATCTGGAGGACGTAAAACTTATCAAGAGCATGAATATGAATGCCGTACGTCTCTCACACTACCCTGCTGACCCTGAGTTCTATGATATCTGCGACAGTCTTGGACTTTATGTAATGGATGAACTGAGCGGATGGCACGGACACCACGAGACTATAAACGGTCAGAAGCTTATCCGCGAAATGGTGACACGCGATGTCAATCATCCTTCTATTATATGGTGGAGCAACGGAAACGAGAAAGGATGGAACACAGAACTTGACTGTGAGTTCCACAAGTGGGACGTACAGAAAAGACCTGTCCTTCATCCACAAGGAAACTTCAGCGGATACGAGACCATGCACTATCGCTCCTATGGAGAAAGCAACGAATACATGCGCAAACCAGAAATATGGATGCCTACGGAATTCCTGCATGCCCTATACGACGGAGGAGCAGGTGCCGGACTATATGACTACTGGGAGGTTATGCGCCAGTGGCCTCGTTGTGCAGGAGGCTTCATTTGGGCTCTCGTTGATGAAGGCGTAAAGCGTGTCGACATGGGAGGTTTGATTGACAACGTCGGAAACTATGGTGCCGACGGCATTGTCGGGCCTCACCACGAGAAAGAAGGCAGCTACTACACAGTGAAACAGATATGGAGTCCTGTACAGGTATTCATGCCGGAGAATTTCAATGGAACTCTAAATGTGGAGAACCGTTATAACTTCCTTTCACTGAAAGGAGTTAAGTTTGATTACGACTATGTGAAATATGCAGGTTCTAAAGAGAACACTATAAAACACGGCACTGTGAATGGTGCAAATATTGATGCAGACTCCAAAGGCCAAATCAATATAGGTGCTGCTCCTAAAGAGGCAGATGCCCTGAAGGTGAGAGCTACCGACCAATACGGTGAGGAGGTGTTCACATGGGTATTCAAGCTGAAGGATGCTGACAAGTTGTATACACAGAGTAACAACAGCAAACGTCCACAGATGCAGAATAATGTTGTGAAGGCAGGCAACGTGACATATACCTTCAACGATAAAGACGGTACACTAAGCAGTGTCGTTACAGCCAAAGGCGACTACAAATTCAATAATGGTCCTAGGTTCTTTGCCTACAAGCGCTCCGACCGCTCTATGGATCAGTTCTACAACCATGACGACAGTGAGGCAGAAAAGAAGAAGACAACATATACAGAATATGCAGAACAGGGTAAGTTTGACAAGATAACAGCAACAGAAGGTGAAGGCGATACTCTTATTGTTACATCTACCTACAAACTTGGTTCGCTGCAAAAAGCAGAATGGCACATCGCACCAGACGGTGGGGCACGCCTCGTTTACACATATAACTTCAATGGTGTTGTTGACCTCATGGGTGTGAAATTTGACTTGTCCGAAGGAGACGTAAAGCATAAGGAGTGGCTCGGAAATGGTCCATACCGTGTATGGAAGAACCGCATTCATGGTCCGCAACTTGGTATCTGGTCAAACGAATATAACGACCCCGTACCAGGAGAAAGCTTCGACTACCCTGAGTTTAAAGGATATTTTGCCGGCGTGCAGTGGATGAAGCTCACCACAAAAACCGGTACTATTACACTGGAACCTGGAAACAGCACAAAGGACTATGTCGGAGTATACCAACCACGCGATGGACGCGACAAGCTCCTTTACACCTTGCCGGAGACTGGCATAAGCATGATGCAGGTTATCCCTGCCGTTAGAAACAAGGTGAACACCACCGACCTTAATGGTCCATCTGCACAGCCTGTATGGGCAAGCGGCAACTACACCGGTGAAATAATCCTACACTTTGAATAATAACCTTTTATAACACCAGACGGCTTCTTGTAGCAGTTCATACATGTATATGGATAGCTACAAGAAGTTTTAGGTTTCTAAACATATCTAAAAGACAAAGCCATAATGAAAAGACTATCAGCCATATTCATATCAGCAACTGCAGTCATGCCCATGATTGCAGCTACACCACAACAGACAGAAGCACAACTCTTGCAACAAACATCTTCTGCCCCAACATGGTATGAACAGTTTGCACATCCGCAGAAGGCAGCACTACCATGGACATTCTGGTATTGGATGTTCGGAAATGTGAGTGACGAAGGTATCCGCCTTGACCTGCATGCCATGCACGATGCCGGCATAAAGGGTTTCTATCTTATGCCCATCAAAGACCCTTCTGACAGTAAGGACGGTCTCGGTGGCACATCACGACAGCTTTCTCCAGAGTGGTGGAAAAGAGTAAATACGGTATTCCACACAGCCGACAGTCTGAACCTTGAGATGGGTATACATTTCTGCGACGGCTTCGCCCTTGCCGGCGGTCCTTGGATAAAGCCGGAAGAGTCTATGCAGAAAGTAGTATGGAGCGACACTATCGTCAGTGGCGGCAAGTATACAGCAAAGAACATGCTGCGACTTGCCAAGCCAAAGAATATATATAAAGACTATTATGAGGACATTGCCCTCTATGCTTACCCTGCTGATTATGCAGATCAAAGGAAACCTGCGGCATCGGTGGATTTCCCTTTCAAATCATCGGAGCCATGCGATATAATAATGCAGTATGACAAACCTTTCACACTGCGCAGCGTTGAAATACTGACGGGCGGAAACAACTACCAAGCACACCGCTTTAAAGTGTATGCTTCTGACGACGGCATAAGCTACAGGTTCGTCAGGGAGATATATCCTGCCCGACAAGGCTGGCAGAACACAGATGCCATGGCAACATACTCCATTCCCACCACTACAGCAAAGTTCTTCAAGTTCCATTGGACTCCAGAAGGATCTGACCCAGGAAGCGAAGATATGGATGCTGCCAAGTGGAAGCCTAATCTGAGAATCGGTGGAATGATTCTTGGATCTGAGCCTGTCATTGACGGCTTTGAAGGAAAATCCGGTATTGTATGGCGTGTGTCAAAGGGTTTACCGATAGACGACAAGGAATGTGTCAATCCTTCCAAGGTCATTGACCTCACAAGCAGACTGATACAATCATCAAAGCAGGATGAGCCGCTTGCCTTCACTCTACCGAAAGGCAAATGGCATATCGTACGTATAGGACACACATCAACAGGACATATGAATGCCACCGGCGGTGGCGGAAGAGGACTGGAATGTGACAAATTCTCCGTTGAAGCCATTGACAAGCAATTCAACAATTGGTTTGGCGAAATCTATCGTCATGCCCCACAAGACATAGTGAAGAAGGTGCTGACACGCCTACACATAGACAGTTGGGAGGCTGGTTCACAGAACTGGAACAAGACCTTCATGGAAGAATTCAGGAAGCGTCGTGGATATGACCTCAAACCATGGTTGCTTGTTTATGCAGGTGTGCCTATCCAGTCATCCGAACAATCTGAAAAGGTTCTTAGGGATATCCGACTCACTATCGGAGATTTGATAAATGATGTATTCTTTACCGAACTGAGAAAACTCGCTGACGAATACGGAATGAAACTGTCAGCAGAATGTGTGGCACCGACAATGGTTAGCGACGGACTACGCCACTACCAGTTTGCCGACTACCCAATGGGTGAGTTCTGGCTCAACAGTCCTACCCACGACAAACTTAACGATATGCTTGATGCCGTCAGCGGAGCACATATATACGGAAAGGATATCATACAGGCTGAGGGCTTTACAGAAGTCCGTGGCACATGGGATGAACATCCCGCTATGCTGAAGAAGCTGCTTGACCATAACTATTGCATAGGTATAAACAGCATTGTATTCCATGTGAATACCCATAATCCGTACGTAGACAAAGCACCGGGAATGACTCTCGACGGCATAGGAACATTCTTCCAGCGCGATAATACGTGGTGGAAGGAGATGCCTGTCTTCGACAACTATATTTCCAAAACACAGGCTTTGCTGCAATACGGAAAACCTGTCAGCGACATTGCTGTATATACAGGCGACGAGATGCCACGCCGCTCGATAATGCCGGAACGCCTGACAAGTACTCTTCCCGGTTTGTTCTCGGAGAAGACTCTTCAGGAGGAAGCAACACGCAAAGCAAATGTCGGACAGCCTATTGAAGTCAGTCCCGTGGGAGTTACACATACGAAAAACATGACAAAAGCCGACGACTGGGTGAACTCTCTCAATGGTTATAGATATGATTCTTTCAACCACGACGTGCTGAATGAATGCAAAATAGAAAACGGCAAACTAATAACAAAGGGCGGCACGGTATACAGTACACTCGTTGTTCCACAACAAAGACCAATGAACCCGGACCGCATCGTTACATGCTGGAATACTATCGATTCTATATCCAAACTCGGTGTTCCGGTTATTAAAGATGTATGGACCAAGAGCGACCTGTCGTCAATCGGCATCCAGCGAGACATCACACTGCCTGAGGGTATTGACTTCACCCACAGGTACGCAACTGATGCCGACATATATTTCCTGAGCAACCAAAGCAACGAGGCAAAACAGTTCAGTCCCGTATTCCGTGACACACGAAAATACTGTTATATCGTAGATGCGGAGAACGACAGAATCATGGAAAAAGGAAATGACATGGAAATATCTCTCCCGTCGGGCAATGCGATATTCTATGTTTTTACCGACAAGGAGATTCCTGTCCAATACCTGTATCAGCCAAAGACCACAGGCGAGATGATGCCGCTTACAAACAAATCATGGCACGTGACTTTCGAGACGACTGGCAGGACTATTGAGATGACAGAACTTAAAGACTGGCCATCATTCCCGGATGATGACATCCGCTATTACTCAGGTCATGCAGAATACGAAACGACATTCAAATACAAGAAGATGCCTGCAAAGAACGAGGCTGTATTGCTCGACCTCGGAAAAGTGGAGAACCTCGCAACAATATATGTGAACGGCAAACAATGTGCTACAGCATGGCGCACACCATACGTTGTTGATATAACAGAAGCCTTGAAGAAAGGTGAAAACAAGCTCAAGATTGTTGTAGTAAACACATGGGCAAACGCCATCCAAGGCTCTGACGAAGGAAAAGCCCCATTCAAAGGCATCTGGACAAATGCCAAATACCGCAGGGCAAGTAAGGAGCTTCTGCCAGCCGGCCTTCTCGGTCCTGTAAGTATAACAACATGCAAATGATAATGAAAACCTAAATTACAATAATGATATGAAGAAATTAATTCTACTAAGCGCGCTCGTTGCCGCAGCAACGACAACAGACGCAAAAGTCACCTTACCGAAGATTTTCTCCGACAACATGGTGATGCAACAGAACGCAAAGGCTAACCTTTGGGGTGATGCCAACGCCAACAGTACGGTTAAGATTACTACCTCATGGAACAAAAAGACCATTACGGCTAAAGTCGACGGCAACGGAAAATGGAAAACAGCCATCGACACTCCTACTGCCGGAGGCCCCTATTCCATATCTTTCAATGACGGCGAAAAGACTGAGCTTAAGAACATTCTAATGGGAGAACTGTGGATATGCTCTGGACAAAGCAATATGGAGATGCCCATGAAGGGTTTCAAAAACCAACCTGTAGAGAACGCCGTGGAGGATATCCTGCATAGCGGTGACCAGCAGATGCGACTTTTTACAGTGAAACGCGTCAGCAAATATGCACCCGTGGATGATGTCGTAGGCTCATGGAAAGAAGCTACACCGGAATCCGTACGCGACTTCAGTGCCACAGCATATTATTTCGGACGCGAACTGCGAAGAATGCTTAATGTACCTGTAGGATTGATAGTCACTTCCTGGGGCGGATCCTCTTGCGAGGCGTGGATGAACCGCGATTGGCTGAAGGCTTTCCCACAGATTGAGCTTCCTACATCCCAAGAGACTATAAAGTCGCCTAACCGCACAGCCACCGTTCTCTATAACGGCATGCTGAAGCCTATCATCGGTGTCACCATGCGTGGCGTAATCTGGTATCAAGGTGAGGAGAACGTGAGCCGCTCAAGCTATTATGCCGACCTCTTCACACGAATGATAAAAGGATGGAGAGACGAATGGAAGGAGGGCGACTTCCCGTTCTACTATTGCCAGATAGCACCTTACGACTACAGCATCATTAAATGGGAACAGTACAACAGTGCTTTCCTCCGTGAGCAACAAATAAAAGCCGAGCAGATGAGCAAGAATGTCGGAATGGCATGTCTCATGGATTCCGGACTGGAATATGGAATACACCCACGCAAGAAGCAGCTTGCCGGTATGCGTCTGGCTCTGCTTGCCCTAAGCAAGACTTACGGAGTGAAAGGCATCAATGGCGAGTCTCCTGTATATAAGGATGTAACTTTCCAGAACGATACAGCAGTAGTGACCTTCGACCACGCACCGATGTGGATATACGGAAAGAATGGTTTGAAGAGCGACCTTGTGGAAATTGCCGGTGAAGACAAGGTGTTCCACCCTGCAAAAGCATGGATTATCCATTCCAAGCTGTACGTAAAGAGCGATGAAGTGAAGAAGCCTGTTGCTGTTCGCTATGCCTTCAAGGATTGGGCTGACGGTGATTTGTTCGGCGATGGTTTACCTGTCAGTTCCTTCCGCACCGACAACTGGGAGCACTAACCATAAAAGACAGGAACTCTCACAACAATAAAAGCAGAGAGAGATTCTATCCACTATAGGAAGAATCTCTCTCTCTGTTTTTTTATTGCCTTAATACTAACGTCTAAGTCACTTTATTTTTCTCTCTTTCATTCATCTTTTTTGCTGTCAATCTGCTGACAACACCGTTACCCACGAGCCTGTTGCTGTATAAACACAGCAAGCAGGGGTGACTAACTTAAATCAAACAACTAATCTTTACCTAAACCTATTAAACTAACTTATCTATCAAAACTTAAGTCATTACGACTTTATCAAACAATCCTTTTTAACAATCTTTCTTTACCTCTAATACCTTTTCTTAGCGTTATCCTTAATTTCTCTCTTTTACCTTAATACCTATCTCTTGTGTTATCCTCAATCTTTACCTCTAATACCTTTCGTGTTATCCTCAATCTTTACCTCTAAATACCTATTTTACTTTTACCTTAAAAGTACTTTCTATTCTTTCTTAATTTCCTTTTGACGATGCAAAGATACGACTGTTATCGCACACAACAAACAAAACACATGTTTTTTTATATGTTTTATAACATAAATTGATTTATATCAAATAAAGTTGTTTACGCATACTGACCAGAGAAAAACATCATCAGAAAAGTCTTTCCGGATAGACAAATAAAGGTTACAAAATAAAAAGTTACCGACTTTCTACACAAAAGTTACCGACTTTCCTCATGAAAGTTACCGACTTTCTACAAGAAAACCTATTTGTTTTTTTGAAAGTCGGCATGTTTCCAATTATACAAATAATCTGACTGACAAAAAAAAGCCACCTCAATACCAATAATGATACGAGATGGCTTAAATTATTTATGGTTATTCCGTTACTTCTCTATTCCTGCTTTGCTCTTGATACTGTCATTGACGGCAGGACCATTGTTCTCCCATACGTTGCATGGGCCATTGGCATTCTTGAGATATTTCTCCGTCGGAGTCCAGTTGTTACGCACGGTTATACATGACGATCCTTCATCCGTATAAAGGTAGAACCAATGATTGGGGTCATGGGCATAACCTGGAGAGTAAATATCACGCACCACGTTCTCCTCTACGAAAGAGTGTGGCTGCGAACCAAGAGTATATATGCCGGCGGTATCATACATATGCTTTGCATAATGGTGGATAAGATTTCCCTTTACCATATTGTTTGACATCGAGCATACCTGCTGGTTCCATCCCCATCCCATACTTATTCCTGTGTATGACACTTCAGAAATTTCGTTATGCAGAATCTTTATATCACGCACAAAACCTGCACCGATTCCTACACATCCCCAATCCTCGTTCGTTACATCCGTGATAAGATTGTTGCTGATAGTAAGCCCCGTGCAGATTATACGACTATCAGAAGGGGAATAAGGTAAATGGGCTTCGTGGGCTTCCGGACCGAAACTGCCGGCAAGAATACCGTTGCCTCCCACATCGCGAATAGTACAGTGCGAGATGCTTCCACCCTTGGTATACTGGTGGAACTCTACTCCCGTGGAAGCACAATGCTCAAAGGTGCAGCGCATGAAGTCAATATCTTCAGCACAGTTCACGCTGACGGCAGATGCCGGTCTGCCTACCCATCCCTGGTTGTCGAGCTTATGGTCGCCATTGGGACGCACCATCTTCGGACGCAGCTTATATGCCTCCGTCATATACATTCCTGCCTGCAGCGGAGCATGACCACTGATAGAAGGACGCATCCATGTGGCATAGCTGAACGTTATACCCTCAAAAGAAACACCCTTGACAGGATTGTCGGGAGTTCCCTCCACACGCATAAGCGTTTCAACGGCAGGAACCTCTACGTCTGCTGTCGACATATTCTCACCCGAACGTGGTATGTAGTATACCTTCTGTTCCTTGGCGTCGAGATACCATTCACCCGGTTCGTCAAGGAGAGCCTTGTCATTGGTAAGATAGAAAGCGGAGTTGTGGCCATCGGTCGTAACCATTGGCGATGGCCAAGGGTGCATGAAGTGGATATGACTCTCGGGCTGATGGAAGGTGACAGCAGCGCTGTCGCCCTGCATCTTCACATTTTTTATGCGCAGGTTGGCTATGCACCACATCTCATGGAGCACCATCTCGGCATGCTTTGCTCCTTGAATCTTCTTCACTGCAGCAGCCGGCACATATAGAATCTCGTTTTTCTTATCCACGCTGCGTATACGATACATCTTCTCAAAGTCAGCTACGTCTCTTGCACGGTCTGCCTTTCTGCCATTGACCCATAGCTGACGGAACTCCAATGGGCGGCCATTGAACTCAGGAACGTCAGCGACATACATGCGGCCTTGCTTCTTCCATCCTTTTATTTGTACGCCACCGCTTACAACGGCATTGCCGTCTGCTACAATCTTTGTCCCATTGTCTTCCGGACGCACTACTATAGACTGGTTCAAGCGGTATACCCCTTCCGTAAGTCTGATTGTAACATTCCCTGTGCCATTAAGGCGACGTTCCTCACGAGCTTGCTGCAAAGCCTTTTCTATGGCATACGGACCAGGCTTTACAGTGATGTCTGTGGCAAAAGTGTTTGCCGCCATCATCGCTATTAATATTGATATAGATAGTCTTTTCATTTTTCTATTTATTAAAATTAAACCCAAAATGGTCATTAGGTCGTTAATACAAGCAAGCCCTAATGACCGTTTTGGGTTAAAGGAGGTACACGAAGCATACCCCCTTTATATTAACCATTCAGGTTCAGCATGTCTCTGACATGCCGTCTGTTAACGAGTTGTCAAGTCAACAAGGAGAATGCACCGAACAATTAAAGTCCTGCCGGCATCCATACTGTCATCTCGCTCTTTCCTCTGTTGCCCCAAGCGTAATAAGGAATAAGGCGTACCTTTACCATCTGCTTCTTTGCCGTGGCTTCGCGATAGAGCTGTCCTTTCCATGAAGCCTCACTACGGTTGATAACCTCTCCCTCAAGAGCCTTTATCCTGCTGCCATCGATAGTCATGTCTACAGGAGTGAACTTTGCATCAAGCGGAATGGCAATATCGTCGATAGACAATCCACCGAGGTCATTGCTCTCAAGACAGTATACGATAGGACCACGCTGCACAGCAACCTGTCCGCGGCTTTCTTCTACCAGCGGATTAGCCTCTACGATACGTGTACGCATCGGCATGTTGATGCTTACTACGTCACCCTTCTTCCAGGTGCGGTTCACTGTAGCATACGTTCCTGCCTTTGCTTCAATATTCTGCTCCTCACCATTGACAGTTATCTTCGCACCATCGGTACACCAGTCCGGCACACGCAGTTTTATCTCAAACTGCTTCTTGCCCTTCAGCTTGTCGACAGAGATATTCACTGGCCCATCCCAAGGATAATCGGTTTTCTGTGTCAGAGTTATCTCTCCGATACCCTCGATATTGGTATTCAGAGTGTTGCCACCATACAGATTCACATACACTCCACCTTTTTCAATAGAGTAGGCATAATCCTGTGCTTCACAGAGAGTACGCAATGTGTTAGGAGGACAACAGAAGCAACTGATATATTCCGTACGTTCCTTCGGCCAGCGCAATGTATATGGAAGGTCCTTGGAAATACGCAGCGGATTGGTATAGAAATATTTCTTTCCGTCAAGACTTATGCCTGACAGTATACTGTTATAAAGACAATTCTCTACAATGTCTGTATACTTTGCCTCGCCGGTGGCTGTGAACATTCGCCAGTTAAAGAACAAGTTACCGATGTTGGCACAGGTTTCGTTATGTGCAGTAGAATGTGGCAACTGGTACGGACGGCCATAGCTCTGATGAACCTTCTGTATATTGTCAGGAGTATAGTCAGTACCGTCGGGCGACGTTCCGTCATACAAGGCGCCACAGGCTCCTGTAATATACATCTTTCTTGTCACGATATCTTCCCAGATGGAGTCAAGATTCTTCTTCAGCTGTTCTTCTCCACTTTCAAGATAAAGGTCGGCAACTCCTGCATATAGGTAGTTGGCACGCACGGAATGACCCATAGCCTTATACTGCTGACGGAAAGGAACACGGTCCTGATTGTCATCTGTTCCATTCTCCACCTTTCCTCTTATGTCGATAAGTTTCTCTGAGAGTTCGAGATATTTAGGGTTTCCTGTCTCGCGATACATCTCAGCTATCGCCATATAGTGTGACGGACAGATGGCGTTGCGTGCCAGCTCATCCGATGCTCTCTTGTAGAAATCATACAGGAAGTCAGCCGCCTTCACAGCACAGTTGAACAATGTGGTCTTGCCTGTAGCACGCTTATGCATAATGCCGGCAGTAATAAGATGTCCGAGATTGTAGGTCTCAAAGTTCAGACGGTTGCCAAAGGCTCCATCCTTACCTGTTCCCACCTTTGTACCGATAGTGGCATTCTCCTTCGCTTCTTCCTTAGCCGTAGCCTGTTTGTTCATCTCTGCTATGATAACCGGGGTATGAAGGTATCCGTCAGCACGCTGTGATTTCTGTATAAGCTCAATGAAGCGGTCCATGATTTTGCCTACCTCCGGGTCCTTGTTTACTGCATAAACGGCAGTGAGTGCCTCAAGCCATTTATACATATCACCATCGTGGAATGGTGGTCCGTGGCGTTTTCCCTTCTTCTCTCCTGCAGCGATAAGGAAATTGTTCCATCCGTATCCTTTGTCAGACTTCCACGTTTCCCACATGCTCTGCACCGATGTGCCGCTGAACACGCCGAAACGCTCTCCCCAAAAGCCGTCAGTCCATTTAACGGCACTGACAGGTGTTGACGACACGACAGCAAATTTACTCTTGCCCGTGTCGGTAATACCGTTTTTCTGTGCCATCGCCGTTGTGGAGACAGCAAGCAAAGCGGCTGTTGAAAATATCAATACTTTTTTCATTCTATATATATATTCTTATAATGTTTCTCCTCTTGCCTTCACTCTTTTAGCCCATTCCTCACGCTCTTTCGTAAGGTTATACCCCCGCTTGGAGAGCCAGTTGTTAATACGTCCCTTGTATTTGCCAAACGCCTCATGCTTCTTCTTCGAGCTTTCTGCATCAATAGCATATTCCCTACCCTCCTTGAGCCAAGCCAGAATCTGCACTTTCTCTTCTTCCTTGAGCGTCGGAATCATATCACACTGAGCCTTGTAAGTGACATTGACGACATTATATGTAAGCACATCCTTCACTGTTTCAACTTCCGCATCGGTAAGATATACAGAAAGGTCAGCAATAAATCCGAAATGCGACTTATACAGCTTTTGGTCTTTCAGCATTTCCGCATATTCCATTTTCCGCTTCTTTTCTTCACCTGTCATAGTCTTTGCCACAGCCTTCAAGCTGTCACGCTCTGCATATATGTCATTCAGTTTGAAATAGCGGTTTGCCACAATATTAAGCACCTGTTCTCCTTTCTCTGTTCCAGAGATATTCAAGGCATCTGTAACCTTCTTGGAGCGTTGCATTATCGTCTCCACATAGTTTGGGTCCCTGCCGTTGGTATCCAGTTCTACGGCATTTACATTTGTCGTGTACAACGCCATCATTGCGGCTGCTACTATAAAAAACTTCTTCATCTTTCTATATATTTCTGTTTGTTATTGTATTTTCGTTTTTTCAGTTTTGGAAGACTTCCTTTAGATACTTTACGTTCTCTCCATAATTGCGTTTCACGTTTCTGACATCCGTCACATCACGACTTCGTTCAACAAACAGCCAGCCTGACCATCCGAGTTTATCAAGAGTGGCTTTTATTTCCGGCATGTTTATGGCTTTATCATGTCTCAACCAAACGCCATCGGTATTACTTGCATGTATTCCACATATATTATCCGCACCGAGTTTGCGCAAATCCTTGGATATATCACGTTTGTTTTCTACAGCTGTCTGAAACTTATAGAATATCTTTATTCCCGGAGAATCAATTTCCTTAAGTAGTTTTTTGTTTTCTTTTGCATCCAGAGGCGTATCAATACCTATGACCATTCCTCGCTTGGCAGCCATCTCACCAGCCTCATGCAAACGGAAAACTATCTCTTTTCTTATTGCGGTTTTTTCTGTCCAATCCTTGCCGCATCCGCCAAGAGGTAGGAAAGCTACCTTTGCCTGCATCGTCTGCATCGTATTCAGACAATCTTCAACGAGCCATTTCCACGACTGCTTTGCAGCAAAGCTCTGTCCGTAAAAGCCAGACATTGCAACGGCTCCCACTTTTATTTCAAGACTATCGGCAGTATGACGGAACAGACGTGCCATCTCCGGCTGACGTATCTTATTGTCAAACGAATCACGCTTTCCCAGTCCGCCCATATCCATTTCCAGACCGTCGCATCCAAGTTCGCGGGCAAGTTTAAACTCACCGAGCTTCTGACGCTTAAGCACCATCCAATCACATACACCTATCTGATAGCGCTTTTGTGCCATCATAACCTCAGAAAGCAACAAACCGCCGAACAACAACGTTATACATAATACTTTGTTAAACTTCATAATCCAATTGTTTAAACACCTTATTATATATATAACGTTGATGCCGGCGATTTGTAACTTACAGAGAGCTGTAAGTCTGAGAATATTGTTTATCTCATACGCAAGAATCTATATCCGAAGCGCTCGCAAGCAGCTTTCTCAAGTTCTTCACGCACCTCTGGTGCTGCGATATTGATAAGAGCACGGGCACGCTGTGCTACATCCTTACCCTTTAGGAAAGCAGCTCCGTATTCCGTAACGACATACTGTGTCTGGAAACGTGTCGTCACCACTCCTGCTCCCTCTGTGAGCACTGGCTTGATCTTTGATATTCCCTTACCGGATGTCGCTGTCATGGCAATGAAAGTCTTTCCACCTTCCGACAAAGCTCCACCATACATGAAGTCATGCTGACCACCAACGCCAGAGAACAGACGTGTTCCGATGGAGTCGGCACATACCTGACCGGTAAGGTCTACCTCTATAGCCGAGTTTATCGACATCACCTTCGGGTTCTGACGTATGATAAACGGATCATTCGTCCATGCCACATCTCTGAACACCATGTCCTTGTTGTAGTCCATATAGTCGTAGAGGGCTCTCGAACCGAGAGCGAGCGAGGCTACACTCTTGCCCGGCATGATGACTTTCTTCGAGTTGTTGATGACTCCGCTCTTGATAAGCGGCAGCACACCGTCGGTCATTGCCTCCGTATGCAGACCAAGATCCTTATGGTCATGCAGTCCGTTGAGCACGGCATTCGGTATTCCGCCAACGCCAATCTGCAGCGTTGCACCATCAGGAATCAGTTCGGCTATAAACTGTCCGATATTCTTCTCCTTCTCGTTCGGCACAGCTGTAGGCACTTCAACCAGTGGGTCGTCCACCTCCACGCAGGCATCAATGTCATTGATATGGATAAGCGGATCACCGTAAGAGAACGGCATCTGCTTGTTCACCTGTGCGATGATGACCTTAGAACACTCAGCAGCACTGAAAGCAAGGTCGCAAGATACTCCGTAGCTGCAGTAGCCTTCCTCGTTTGGAGGAGAGACATTGAGCAGAGTAACATCAAGCGGCAGATAGCCATCGCGGAACAGTCCTGGCACTTCGCCCAGGAAGCACGGTATGATCTGTGCCTCACCACGGTCTACTGCCTTGCGGATGCTGTTGGCAATGAACAGACTGCGCGGAATAAATTTATCGCGTAGTTCCGTAGTAGCATACGGAGCATCTCTTCTGCCCACAGCGAAAGCTGAGTACATCTCAACGCCTTCGAGTTCATTGCTACGTGCTGTGATGGCATCCAGCAATACCTCTGGTATAGAGGTACTGCCCTGGATGAATACACGGTCGTGCGACTTTATGAGTTTTGCCGCTTCTGCGGCTGATACAAAGTTCGGTTTCATTCTTCTATTCTGTTTAAGATTAGAGGGCTTCGACTTCCCGTTTTAGTTAAGCGGATGCTTCTCGTTGAATATCGCCAGACGCTCGTCAAGCATCGGATAATGCTCATCTTTAATCATCGAAGTGCAGATACGCAGTCCCTGCTGCTCACTACCTGTAGTGCGCAACGAGATAGCTGCTATGCCATAATGGATAAGTTCAGCGAGCAAATCGTCGCCAGAGAATCCCTTTCTTCCGATGGTAAAGAAGAATCCGTCGCTAAGGTCCTCGTCCAAATCCTTGTCGTAAACGATATGGAATCCGTGGCGCAGGAACACTTCCTTAAGCTTAGCTGCACGACGGGCATACTCACGGTTATCGTTCACGAAGTCGAGCTTGCCGTCGCAAGCCGCCTTATACATTGCAGCAAGAGCGCACTGTGCGGAGTGGCATACGCCAGACGACAGTGTATACATCACGGTATAGATGAAAGCCCTGCCCAGCGTGTCCATGCCGAGGGTCTTCTTCAGGTTCGGATATACACGGTCGTAGAGTTCATCACTGATGGCAACCGTTGCCACACGCTCGCCAGCATAGCTGAAAATCTTCGATGCCGAGAGCATGAGCATATAGTTCTTGGTGTAGCGTGCTACGGTGCTCTGGAACGGAGCCTCGAATGGCTTACCGATATACTTACGCGAGTCCATGCCCAAGTATGCAAGGTCTTCGATAACTACAGCATCATACTTTGTGGCGAGTTCACCTATACATTGCAACTCCTCCTCTGTGAAGCATACCCATGACGGGTTGTTAGGATTAGAATAGAGAATTGCAGCTATGTTGCCTTTAGCAAGATGCTCCTCAAGCTTGCCACGCAGTTTGTCGCCACGATAATCGTAAACGTCAAACATGTCGCGCTTGTATCCCAACACGTTTGCCTGCAAAGGCTGAACGGAGAATCCCGGGTTGATGAACAGGATAGTGTCCTTCTCCGGATGCAGATGCACAGTAGTGATGAACGAAGCGAATGTGCCCATCATCGAACCTACAGTAGGAACGCAGCCGTCCGGTTTGACATCAATGTCAAGGAAAGCCTTTATGAAGCGCGATGCCTGCTCCTTGAGCGGAGCAATACCCGCAATATTCGGATACTTGTTTGCCACGCCATTGTCGAGAGCCTCCTTCTGTGCCTCGATGCCTATAAGACTTGCCGGCAGTCCGGGCGAGCCCATTTCAAGATGCACGAACTTCTGTCCTGTTATCTCTTCCAGTTCCTCAGCGATGGCAACCGTTTGTCTGATAGTGGCATCGCCCGCACGTTGGATGTGCAATTTCTGGAGCACATCCTCTACTGTTTTTTTATCAAAGGGGATGTTCATGGCAGCTTACTTGTTTATATGTTCGTCAGCAACCTGCAATCCTGCGCGGAATGCCTTCAGGTTCATTTCTACAATAGCGTCACCCTTCTTGCCGAACACATTGCGAATGCCTTCCTCAATCTTCTCAACTTCTATGCCGAGGAATGGGGATGCTGCGCCCAGCAGCACAATGTTTGCACAGCGTGGTGATGCTACTTCCTTAGCTATCTTGTCAACGTCGAGAGACACGTGGTGGTTCAGGGCCTTTATGCTCTGCATCAGAGTGTCGAGTTCCGGATAGTTAGGTATGTTTACGAACGGAGCCGTATTGGTGATTATCCATCCTTCCTTCTTCAGATAAGGCAGATAGCGCATTGCCTCCATAGGTTCGAGCGAGATTATAAGGTCTGCCTTGCCCAATGGAATAAGGTCAGATGCTATTGGCTCTGAGCTGATACGCAGGTTTGACTGCACGTCGCCGCCACGCTGGCTCATTCCATGGACCTCAGCCTGTTTGATGTAAAGGTTCTCCTTTATAGCGGCTGCTCCAATAATAGTGGCGATAGAGAGGATACCCTGTCCTCCTACTCCTGAAAGAATTATGTCTGTATTCATAATGCTATTCCTCCTTTTTACTTTTTCTTGTTATGGCGGCGAGCCGTCTGTATACACTCACGACGTGGGATTACCACGCTGACTCCGTTATAATTGATTTCCTCGCGGATTACGTTCTGCATCTCTTCCATGTTCTGTGGCAATGGAACAACAACGCGCACATGCTCCGGCTCAACGCCGAGACCGCGGCAGATGTTCTCTATTCTGCCTGTTCCTGCAGAATCCTGTCCACCGGTCATACCCGTTGTTAGGTTGTCAGAGATAACAACTACGATGTTTGTCTTTTCGTTTACAGCATCGAGCAGTCCTGTCATACCAGAGTGTGTGAAGGTAGAGTCGCCGATAACTGCAACTGAAGGGAACTGTCCTGCATCGGCAGCACCCTTTGCCATTGTGATGGATGCTCCCATGTCAACCACTGAATGCAGTGCCTGATATGGTGGCAGATAGCCGAGTGTGTAGCAACCGATGTCGCCGAATACGCGGCTGTTGTCATACTCCTTCAATACATTGTTCAGAGCTTCGAACATGAAGCGGTGACCACAACCCTGGCAGAGTGCTGGTGGACGTGGCACAACGAGTTCACATGGTGGGAATACCTCCTCGTCCTTCAGTCCGAGTGCGGCGATGATATTGTCAGGTGTAAGCTCACCTGTACGTGGCACTTCGCCCGTCAGTCTACCCTTGATTGTGATGTCCTGATCCAGAACACCGCGCAGCATCTCCTCTACGACAGGCTGTCCGTCCTCGAGCACGAGCAGCGAATCGCACATCTCTGCGAGTTCCTTCACCTTGTTAACCGGCAGCGGATACTGTGATACCTTGAGCACTGGATAAGGGCATCCGTCCTTGAAGTGCTCCATGAGGTAGTTGTAGGCAATACCACATGCGATGATTCCGAGCGACTTGTCCTTGCCGTCGCTGAGCTTGTTGTACTTCGAGTTCTCTGCTTCCTGCTGCAAATCCTGCTGCAAACCTACAAGGCGCACGTTGCGCTTGCGTGCCACTGCTGGCAGCAACACCCAGTCTTTAGGATTGTCAGGATAGGTCATAGCGTTCGGCTCGCGTATTTCAGCCGTTTCAACAACGGCGCGCGAGTGTGCCATACGAGTAACCATTCTGAGCACAACAGGCAGTTTGTAACGTTCCGACAGTTCGAAAGCGTCTTTCATCATGCCGTATACCTCCTGCTGTGACGACGGTTCGAACACCGGCACCATGGCGAACTTACCATAGAAGCGTGAGTCCTGCTCGTTCTGTGAAGAGTGCATTGATGGGTCATCGGCAGCAACAACAACCAGTCCTCCGTTAGTTCCCGTCATTGCCGAATTCACGAAAGCGTCGGCACACACGTTCATTCCCACATGCTTCATGCATACCATGGCGCGCTTGCCCATATACGACATACCGAGAGCTGCCTCCATAGCAGTCTTCTCGTTGGCCGACCAACGGCAATGGATTTTCCTCTCAGCAGCCATCGGGTTGCCTTGAATATACTCTGTTATCTCTGTGGATGGTGTTCCTGGATATGCATAAACTCCAGAAAGACCTGCGTGAATGGCTCCCAAAGCGATTGCTTCATCGCCAAGGAGCAAAAGTTTTTCATCCATATGTGTAAGGTTTAAAGTTTGAGTGCAAATATAAGATAATAGTTTCTACTAAACAAGAAAATGAGAGAAATACTTATATTTATACGTCAAAAAAAAACATTTTTTTAGCTGAAAAGGAAACAAAATCCAGCTTTTTTAATAGCCAAAGAACAACTCCTCGTCAACTTGTCCATCTATCAACTTGTCCACTCGACAAGTTGTTTCCTCGTCAACACGTCAACCCGTATACTTGCTAACCAACAAACCTCCTCGTCAACTCGTCTACTTGTCAACTCGTCAACTTAATAAACTACCACTCCAGCCAATCCACAAAGCAGCATTATCAATATAGGATTAGCTATCTTGCGATGAGTCAACACAAAGGACACCGCAAATATCGCCACACTGATATAAAAGGTGAGAGGATCTTCGCTCATGCTTCCGAAGTTGTCTTTCGTCATGAGCAGCACGGCAGCGGCGGCAATAAGTCCGACGATGGCAGGCCGAAGACCGCCAAACACATCTTTCACAATCTTTGAGTCCTTGTGGGTAATAAGGTAACGGCTGATAAGAATCATGATGATAAACGGCAGCCATATTATAGAAAGAGAAGCCAACACCGAACCAAGCACAGCAGCCCACTCTGGATAGCCGGCATGCAGGACAGAGGTATAACCGGCATATGTTGCTGCATTGATACCTATCGGACCGGGAGTGGACTGGCTGATGGCAACGATGTCGGTAAACTCGGCGTCATCCACTGGTTCTTCACCACCACCTCGTTGTGTATCAGTGAGAGCATGGCATAGCCACCACCAAAATTAAACGTACCTATCTTCGTGAAGATAATGAAAATCTTTAAGAATATCATAATATTTATCGTGTATTAGTTTTGCGTCCTTGATTTAAACATTCCCCATAGCCATCCGCCTACACCGGCAGCTATTATTATAAGTATAGGCGACACGCCGAACAGCGATATCAGCAAGCAGCATACTATCGGTATCCAGATGTTGCGCCACGACAACTTTGCCGTCTTTGCCATAGTAAAGCATGGCGAAGCTATCAGCGCCACCACGGCAGGACGCACGCCACGGAAGAACTTACCCACATAGAGATTGTCCTTGAAAGCCTGGAAGAACATGGCAATGACAAGGATGGCGATTATCGAAGGTAGGGCAATACCTATTGCCCCCACTATTCCTCCCCACACTCCACGAAGCTTATAG
>URLQ01000013.1 GCA_900548745.1 uncultured Prevotella sp. | reverse complement strand
ACACCGGCAGTGGCGCGCGAGCCATAGATTGCGGTTGAGGAAGCATCCTTCAAAACGTCTACACGCTCGATGTCCTGCGGATTGAGCCAGTCGATGTCGTCACACATAACGCCATCCACAACATACAGCGGATTTGTATCTCCGTTGATTGACGACTTACCACGCACCTCGATATTGAATCCTGACCCTGCACGACCTGAAGTTTGGGTAATGTTGACTCCTGGTGTGGAACCCTGCAGGTTTTCCATCAGCGATGGAGCACCCTTGGCATTGAGTTCTTCCGTCTTTACAGAACCTACCGAACCTGTAAGGTCCTTTTTCTTCATCGTACCATAGCCGACAACCACCACCTCATTAAGAGTTGCATTGTCTTCCTGCAATACGAAATTCAAGTTTGCTGCGTTTCCGAGTGTTACAGTCTGCTCTTTGTAACCGATGTAGGAAACCTTTACCTTAGATGAAGGAGAAGCATTTGGAATAGAGAATTTTCCGTCGAAATCGGTAATGGAACCTGGTTTGCCGTCGACAAACACTGTCACACCGATCAGCGGTTCTCCCTTTGCATCCTTCACTGTTCCAGTGACTGTCTTCTGTGCGAATGCAGTAAGACAAACCATTGGCAAAACGGAAGCCGTTAAGGCTCTTCTGATTTGTAAATGCATAAATGTTTTGTTTTGATTATTAGTTAGTAGCATTCATTTTCAAGTTCGCTTGTTCAGCAGCGTTTCCACTGCCTGTCGTATAAAATTAGACTTATACTTAGCGTACTTTTTTAGTAGGCCACTCCTTACGGAGATGGAATTTATAGTTTGATTCGGGTGCAAATATAATTAGAATTCTTTAATCTCCAAAATATTCCTAAAAGTTTTTTATTTTTAAGACAAAGATTTAACTGTTTGAGCATTTTGAAGATAAAAACTATACAGAAAAGTGGCAATCTGGCAACATGGCAGACTATTTCTATAACTATTATATAATTATTGATATTATATATTAAATAATAGTTTTCCTGCCTAAGTACGTATATATTAAGAAAACGGTTGCCAGGTTGCTACTTAAAAAGGGATTATTATTTTTCAGGCATCCAGCCATCGTTACGCTTGAACACATTCTCGATGGTTACCTGTGCTGCCTCTTTCTTTGTCAGCTGTCGGCTCCATGCCACACGCTTCTTCGGTGCAGCACCTTCGCCACTGTTGTTATACTCCTGATAACGAGCGGTATTCTCGTTTGTCGGATTGTTCCAGTTGTACCATCCCTCCGGACGGATATGCTTACCCAACTCACAATTCATGAAAAGGGTATGGGCATACGGACGCCATGGCCTGCCGAGATAGACCTTGTCCACTCCCTCTGCTGCAACAATCTTGCATCTGTTGAACACATAGCCATACGGCACTCCCTGTGGTGTTGACGCCGCCGTGATATAAGAGTTCACCCTACTATAGATGGTGCAGTTCTCAAACCATGCCGTTGAAGGACCGAAGATAAAGTCTGTGGTTCCCTCTATATGGCAGTTCTTGAAGAACACACGTGTGTTTACTCCTCCCGTATAGACCGTATCCTGGTTGCCGAGTATTCGGCAGTTGACAAATACCAGTCTGTCTCCCTGAGTATTGAGGGCTACAGCCTGTCCGAGTCTTGCCGCATTGTTCTCTATCGTGATATTCTTGAACGTTATATCATTACCGTCCACACGCACCGTATATGTCCGGAAAGTACCCATCTTGCGGTTTGTGCCGGGTATGAACACATTGGCGTGGTCATCGTATGTGATAATGGTGTTTTCTGCATCCTCACCACAGATTTCAATATTAGTGAGCCATGAAGGGATGATAAGTTTTTCCTTATACAAACCTTTCTTCACGAATATCACCTTATGGTATTCCATAAAAGCACGACACACCTCAATGGCATCATCTATATTCCGGAACTCTGCGGTACCGTCACGTGCCACGAAGAGAGTATCCGGGTTGTCATACTTGTTGGCAGCCTGCGCTGAGACGATGCTCGCCATGACGAGCATCATCAATGAGATTAGTTTTTTCATTGTTCTTTTTTTATACTGTCTGATTTACTTCCTGCACACCCTTTATCGTCTTCAGTCCTTTTATTATCTTCTCAAGATCCGCACGGTCGTGTATAAGCAGTTCGAACACTCCTGAGAAGATTCCTTCGTCACATGATATCGTCAGCTTATGTATATTTACATCGAAATGCTCTGAGATAAGATTAGTCACCTCGTTAAGCATACCAATACGGTCGATGCCGCGTATTGACAACGTAGCGTCAAAGAGCAGATGCTTGTGCATATCCCACTTGGCGTCAAGGATGCGGTTTCCGTAACTTGACTTCAGTTTGGACGCCACTCTACACGAGCGTTTATGAATCTCGATATGGTTCTTGCCGTCGATGTATCCAAGCACATCATCGCCCGGAATAGGATGACAGCAAGACTTGAAGACAAACTGATGAATATTCTCATCAGTGATATAGATAGGTTTTTTCTTGTTAAAATCCTCTGGCAGCACCATATAGTCTGCAGGGGCATTGGCATTGTCTTTCGCCTTCTCACCCTTCTTCTGTTTTCCGAGGAAAGGCACATAACGGAGCCAACCTTTCGTGGTTTCCTCCTTTTTCTTTCCCTTACCCAACAGTTCATGCAGATCCTGATCTCCGAGGATAATGTTTTTCTCTCCAAGAGCCTGCAGCAGCTGCTCATGTTTATCAATCTCGTGCAACGAACAGAGCTTGTCGAGCACCGAGAATGTAAGTTCAAGGGAGTTACGCTTCAGAAACTCGTCGAGAATCTCCTCGCCGCGTTTCTGCACTTCCCTACCCTCACGACGGAGGATAGCCTGTATCTTGGTCTTTGCCTTTGCCGTATATACGAAATTAATCCACGAAGCCTGTACGTGCTGCGAGTTGGAAGTAAGAATTTCCACCTGGTCGCCACTGCTCAACTTATGGCTGAGCGGCACAAGTTTATGGTTCACCTTGGCTCCGATACAATGACTTCCGAGGAAAGTATGTATCTGAAAGGCGAAGTCGAGAGCCGTACACCCGGCAGGCATGGTCTTTATCTCTCCCTTTGGTGTAAATACGAATATTTCGGATGCGAAGAGGTTCAGCTTGATAGTATCGAGGAAGTCCATAGCGTCAGGCTGCGGATCATCAAGAATCTCCTTGATAGTACGGAGCCAGTTGTTCAGTTCACCGTCATCCTCGCTGATTTCCCCTACTGGTCCAACGCCGTCTTTATATTTCCAATGTGCGGCAAAACCCTGTTCGGCTATTTCGTCCATTCTCTCTGAACGGATTTGCACCTCTATCCATTTTCCCTGCTTACTCATCAGAGTGACATGAAGTGCCTGATAGCCATTGGCTTTAGGATGGTTCACCCAATCGCGCAAGCGGTCGGGGTGCGACTTATATATCTGACTGATAGCCACATAGATATTGAAGCATTCGTTTACCTCCTCTTCCTTCTTCTTTGGCTTGAAGATGATGCGCACGGCAAGGATATCATAAATCTGGTCGAACGTCACCTGCTTCTGCTGCATCTTGTTCCATATAGAATAAGGGCTCTTCACACGTGCCTTTATCTGATACTGGAACCCCATCTTGTCGAGTGCCTCCCGTATGGGAGCCGTGAACTTCTCGAAAAGCTCATCACGGGATTCCTGCGTACTTGCAAGTTTCTCTTCTATGACGGCATACTGTTCCGGGTGTTCAAACTTGAAACTCAGGTTTTCGAGTTCCGTCTTGATATTGTTCAGACCAAGACGGTTTGCCAATGGAGCATAGATATACAGGGTCTCTCCAGCAATCTTATATCGTTTGTTTGGCGGTTGCCCGTCAAGGGTACGCATGTTATGAAGACGGTCACATATTTTGATAAGGATAACGCGAATGTCATCACTCATCATCAGCAGTAGCTTCTTGAAATTCTCTGCCTGTGCCGAAGCCTTATCACCGAATATTCCACCGGAAATCTTTGTCAGTCCGTCAACGATCTGTGCTATCTTCGGACCGAACATGTTCTCTATGTCCTCTACAGTATAATCGGTGTCCTCCACCACATCATGGAGCAGAGCCGCACTGATACTCGTTGAGCCAAGTCCCATCTCCGTCGACGCTATCTGCGCCACGGCTATAGGGTGCATGATATACGGTTCGCCGGAGAGTCGGCGCACTCCCTTGTGTGCCTGTCTGGCAAAGTTGAAAGCCTTTGTTATGATATCGACTTTCTTGCGGTGCGGTGAAGCAAGATAACTGTCGAGCAGACGTTTGAAGGCATCGTCTACCATTTTTGCATCAGCCGCTTCGCGCTCTGTGTCTGTAAGCTTTTGTTCACCCATGATCGTTGCGTTTTTGTTAATGGATGTAATGAAATTACTTCACCTTAATCTTCTTTCCTGCACGGATATTACTGCCCGAAATACCGTTGAGCTTGCGCAGTTTCTTCACTGTGGTATGATGCCTTGCTGCAATTTCAGACAGCGTATCTCCGTTCTTTATGGTCACACTCTTGCTGCGAGTTGACTTTTTCTTGTTTCTCTTTCCTTTCTTTGAGCGTCCTGTACTTGATGAAGACGAGTAGCTCTTGCGAGAATAGCTGCTTCGTGGCTGCACGGACTCGTCCACCTCCACCAGCGAACGACGCGTGAAGAGCTGGTCCGCCTGATAGTTATAGATGGAATCCTCATTGCTGATGAATGAGTTTACAACGGATATCGGCAGTCTTATTGCCGACGGCTTTGAGTTTCCGTTCACTATATCACGGCGATACTGCGGATTGAGTGCCCGCAGTTCATCAAGACTGACGCCGCACACATCGGCAATCTGCTTGAGATGCACGTCGCGGGTCACCGTCACGGTATCTGTCTTTGCAGGTAGTGTGGTACGCATCGGACAGATATTATGGTCGCAATAGTATGTCATTACATAGTTTGCCGCTATGAATGCCGGCACATATCCCTTTGTCTCTCTTGGCAGATAAGGATATATCGACCAATAGTCCGCCTTGCCGTTGGAACGCTGGATGGCCTTGCGCACATTCTCCGGACCGCAGTTGTATGCCGCAATGACAAGGCTCCAGTCACCATATATCTTATACAGGTCACGCAGGAAGCGTGCTGCAGCATATGACGACTTCACAGGGTCGCGACGTTCGTCAACGAGAGAGTTTATCTCCAGTCCGTACTGTTTTCCTGTCGATGGCATAAACTGCCACAGTCCTGCCGCTCCCACACGGGATGTCGCTTTCGGATTAAGAGCAGACTCTATAACCGGCAGATATTTCAGTTCCAATGGCACATCGTATGCCATCAGTGCGTCTTCAAATATCGGCATATAGAAATTTGACGCTCCGAGCATATAGCTCACTGAGCGGCGAAGTCTTCCTGTGTAGCGGTCGATGAACTTCTGCACGATTTCGTTGTACGGCATCTCCATGATGTTTGGCAGACGCTTCAGACGGTCTATATACACCTCTTTCTCATAGGTGCGGTTCTCGTCGCGATAGTTGCAGTTGTCATCCACTTTCAGATAGTTCTTCGAATAGTATTCCTCAAGGAGGTCATCAAACTCCGTGTCCATCGACTCCGGCACATCTATCACCTCCTCGTTTCCGTCCTTGTCCTTCACCTTTATTTCTTTGTCATCATCGGTTTGGGCATAAAGGGAGGATGTGCCACATAGCAGTGTGGCAAGCGCTAATGTAATTAGTTTTCTATTTAATTTCTTCATTTCCGTTTAAAAATTTAACGAGCACTGCAGTCCGAGCGAAGAAGCCTTCACCGGATTCAGCGACGAATGGTTGTTTATTATTGACGGTTCTATCTTAAGACTCAGGTCTTTAGATATGTCAAACTGCGACAGTGAGGCATCGACGTATGCGTCAATCACCGACAGGGCATACACTCCGATAAGACAGAATATGCTCAGGTCGCGATACTTGCGATAGTAGTCTTTTCTTCTTTTAAAGAGGTTCTGGTATCTCTCTTTGTTGTCATCGGTTATCTCCATGCCTAAATGCAGAAACTGGTTATAGCTCTGCGTATTAGGGTCATCGTCCATTATGTCCATATAAGCTTGTGAGTAGTCGCGATACATCTGGTTGTTCCATCGCCATGCATATGCACAGCCAAGGAATCCTCCATATACAATCGGCAGTTTCCAGTATTTGCGGTTATAGATCTGTCCTGCTCCCGGCACTACTATGGCCAACCACATGGCACGCTTCGGATCCGGAGCCCATGTCGCCCAGTCGCGTTTTTTCTTTTTCCCTGCCACGGTATCCGTCATTACCACCGACTTGGTTTTTTTCAAAGCCTCCGTTGCCTGCACGGCAGAGTCAGGCAGAAAGGAGTCCACCTTATTATATATATATGCCGAAGATGCAGAGCCATCCTCCCCACCCGACAGCTTCAGGTTTGAGGAGTGTTCTGCACCGTCCGTTGCGGCACCTGCGGAAACTGCTGTCCACACCGCCACAAGGCTTGTCAATATTCTACGTATATAATGAAACACGCTGCGTCTTTTAATCTTTTATCTTATCAAGAACAGCCATGATATGTTCCAGCTCATCGGCATTGGAGAACGGAATGCTTATCTTTCCTTTTCCCTTTGGCGAACAGGTCATCTGCACCTTTGTGGAGAAGAAAGAGGACAGTCTGTCTTTCAGCACATTGAACTCCTCCGGAAGCTGGGTCTTGGTTGCTATAACCTTTTTTGCACTCGTGAAATCCTCGCCGCTGTTCAGCTGGCGTGCTATCTCCTCCACCTTACGCACAGAGTAGCCGTTCTTCTGTATTTCCTTGAACACCTTTATCTGCAACGACGGCGAGTCGATGGAGAGCAGCGCACGTGCATGCCCCATGTCTATCTCCTTCTTCTGCAATGCCATCTGCACCTGTGCAGGAAGTTTCAGTAGTCTCAGGTAGTTTGCTATTGCCGTACGGCTCTTGCCCACACGCTCCGAAACTCTTTCCTGTGTCATTCCCGTGTTCGACATCAGATGTTCGTATGCCAATGCTATCTCTATAGCATTGAGATCCTCTCTCTGTATATTCTCCACGAGAGCCAGCTCCATCACGTTCTCGTCCTTGATGGTGCGTATATAAGCCGGTATTGCCGTCAGCCCTGCCATCTGCGATGCTCTCCATCGGCGTTCTCCGGCAATGATCTGGTATCTGTCGTCAGCCACCTGTCGCAAGGTTATCGGCTGTATGATGCCTATCTCACGAATGCTGTTGGCGAGTTCCTGCAGAGCCTCTTCGTCAAATTCCCTTCGCGGCTGGTTAGGGTTTGCCTCTATCTGGCTTATTGCTATTTCGTTAATCGTGGAACTTCCCTGTGGGCGCACGTCATCGGTAGAGATGAGTGCGTCGAGTCCGCGTCCTAATGCGCTGTATCTCTTATGTACTCCCATTTATCTTATCTGCTTTCTTATTCGTTCTTATTGATAATCTCCTTGGCGAGTGCCAGGTGGTTCTTGCTTCCCGTAGAGTCGGTGTCATAGAGGATTACCGGCAGTCCGTGGCTTGGTGCCTCACTGAGTTTTACATTTCGCTGGATGACGGTCTTGAACACGAGTTCCTGGAAATGACGTTTCACCTCATAATAGATTTGGTTTGCAAGACGAAGGCGTCCGTCATACATCGTCAGCAGGAATCCCTCTATCTCCAGCTTGGTGTTCAGTTTGCTTTTGATAATCTTTATCGTGTTCAGCAACTTGCTGATTCCCTCAAGTGCGAAATACTCACACTGCACGGGTATTATCACGGAGTCGGCTGCCGTCAGCGCATTCACTGTAATCAGTCCCAGCGACGGTGAACAGTCGATCAGGATATAATCGTAGTCGTCCCTTATCGGCTGGAGCATTCTCTTTATCACCTGTTCGCGATGGTCAAGGTTCAGCATCTCAATCTCCGCTCCTACGAGGTCGATATGGCTCGGTATGATATCCAGGCCTTCGATGTCTGTTGTATAAACGGCGTCTCTCACGTCAGCATGATCGATGATGCATTCATAAAGCGAGCAGTCAACGTCTTTTGAGTTTACGCCAAGACCGCTTGAGGCGTTTGCCTGTGGGTCTGCGTCTATTACAAGAACTTTCTTCTCCAATGTAGCCAAAGATGCGGCAAGATTGATTGTGGTCGTGGTCTTTCCCACGCCACCCTTCTGGTTTGCCAATGCTATTATCTTTCCCATTTTTACTTTCTTTATGATAAAGTAGCCATAGCTTGTTTTAAAGAAAAAACAAACATTACAGCGAATTTAGATGCAAAGATACATATTATTATGGGATTATCGGTGGTTTTAAACCTTTTTTCGTACTTTTGCAGTCAAAAGATTTTGATTTTATGAAAAATAAAAGACCTTTAATACTGATTTCAAATGATGACGGCTATGCCGCAAAGGGCATAAACAGCCTGATTGAATATGTGCGTGGCTTCGGCGACATCATTGTCTGCGCACCGGAATCGGCACGCTCCGGATTCTCTTGCGCCTTCTCAAGCGAACTGCCTCTGCGCCTGTCGCTGAAGAGAGAAGAGGAGCATCTGCAGGTGTGGGCTTGCAACGGCACACCCGTAGACTGCGTGAAGATTGCCATCAGCCAGCTTTGCGACCGTCTGCCGAGCATCATCATCAGCGGCATAAACCACGGCGACAACGCTTCGGTAAACACCCACTACAGCGGAACGATGGGAGTGGCACGCGAAGGGTGCATGAAAGGCATCCCATCTGTGGCATTCTCGCTATGCAACTATTCTGCCGATGCGGACTTCAGCGCCACGAAGCGAATGATAAAGATCATTACAGGGCGCGTCATGGAGGACGGACTTCCAAAGAACGTCTGTCTGAACGTGAATTTCCCTGACTGCAAGACGTTTAAGGGTACCAAGGTCTGCCGTATGTGCAACGGCATCTGGGAGAACGAACTCGTAAAGGAGCATCATCCGAGAGGCTACGACTACTACTGGATGGTGGGCGAATTCAGAGACACCGAACCCGACGCCACCGACACCGATGAATGGGCTTTGGCTAACGGATACGTGGCGATAACACCGACTACCATCGACATCACTGACTATCAAGCCGTTGAAACCATCAAGGGATGGGGGCTATAAGGTTTTTAAGGATATAACAGAACTCATATGAAATACTATCTTATAGCCGGTGAGGCAAGCGGCGACCTTCATGCCTCCCACCTCATGCTGGCTCTAAAGGAGAAGGACCGCAATGCGGAATTCCGCTTCTTCGGCGGCGACCTCATGACGGCAGTCGGCGGCACAAGGGTCAAGCACTACCGTGAGCTTGCCTACATGGGCTTTATACCCGTGCTGCTGCACCTGAGGACTATATTCCGCAACATGGCACTCTGCAAGAAAGACATCGTGGAGTACGCACCCGACGTGGTCATCCTCATCGACTACCCGGGCTTCAATCTCAGCATCGCGAAGTTTGTACATGCCAAGACCCGCATTCCTGTCTATTACTATATCTCCCCAAAGATATGGGCTTGGAAGGAATACAGGATAAAGAACATAAAAAGGGACATCAGCGAACTGTTCTCCATACTGCCCTTCGAGATTGACTTCTTCGAGAAGAAGCACCACTACCCCATCAACTATGTGGGTAATCCTACGGCTGACGAGGTGGCGGAGTTCAAGGCGACATACACTGAAACAGCTGATGAGTTTGCCGAAAGGAACAAGCTCCCCCGGAAACCCATCATCGCCCTGCTTGCCGGCAGCCGCAAACAGGAGATAAAGGACAACCTGCCTTACATGATAAGGGCGGCAAAGAGGGTCTGCGGCGACAAATACCAGATGGTTATCGCCGGTGCTCCAGGCATCGACAAGGAGTTCTATGATTCCTATATCAATGGCATGGACGTAAAGATCGTATTTGGAGAGACTTACGCTCTGCTCAGCCAGTCAAGGGTAGCTGCCGTGACGAGCGGTACGGCAACGCTGGAGACGGCGCTCTTCAATGTGCCGCAGGTGGTGTGCTACAAGACTCCCATACCGAAGGTCATTGCCTTCCTGCGCCGCCACTTGCTGAAGGTGAAATACATCTCTCTCGTGAACCTTATAGCCAACCGCACCGTGGTGAAGGAGCTTGTTGCCGACACGTTCTCTGAAGACAACATCACAAGGGAACTGCAAAGCATAATCCCCGACGGCAAGGAGAGAAGCGCCATGCTGCAAGGCTATGCCGACATCAAGGCTATACTCGGAGACAGGAAGGCTCCGGAAAATGCTGCGGAGATAATGGTTGGCAAGTTGACGAGTGAACAAGTTGACAAGTTGACGAGTTGACGAGGAAAAGAAGAAACTAAAAAAACAATATATTATGACAAAGATCAGAATCAAGACTACCGAAGGCGACATTCTTGTACGCCTCTACGACGAGACACCAAAACACCGTGACAACTTCCTGAAGCTTGCCAAAGAAGGCTACTTCGACGGCACGCTTCCACCGTGTCATCAAAGACTTTATGATACAGGGCGGAGACCCCGATAGCAAAGGAGCACCGAAGGGAAAGATGCTCGGCACGGGAGGTCCCGACTATACCATTCCTGCCGAATTTGTATATCCCAAATATTTCCACAAACGTGGCGCCCTGAGTGCAGCACGCCTTGGCGACGAGGTGAACCCCGACCGCGAGAGCAGCGGCAGCCAGTTCTATATCGTATGGGGAAAGACATACAAGCCTGCGGAACTCCGACAGATGGAGAAACAGCTTGAGATGCAGCAGGAACAGTCTATCTTCAACCAGCTTGCCAAGGAGAACCATGACAAGATTATGCAGCTGCGCCGCAACCGCGACCGTGCCGGTCTGCAGGAGCTACAGGACGAGCTTATTGCCGAAACGAAAGCCATAAGCCTCGAAAAGGGCAAGCCTGCCTTTACCGACGAGCAGCGCGAAGCATACTCTTCCATCGGCGGCACACCGTTCCTCGACAACCAGTACACCGTGTTCGGAGAGGTTGAAGAGGGACTCGACGTTGTAGAGAAAATCCAGAACTGCGAGACACTCCGCGGCGACCGTCCGAAGGAGGACATCAGCATGACTATTGAGGTAGTGGAGGAATAATTCTAACGATGAACAGCGAAGAGATAACATCAAGACTGGAACGCAAGGGAGTGAAGCCAACGGCAAACCGCATCCTTGTATATAAGACTCTGGCAGGACTTGACCACCCGGCAAGTCTTGCCGACATAGAGTCGCTGCAACTGTCGATGGACAAGTCGAGCATCTTCCGTGTGCTCACCCTGTTCCATGAGCACGACGTGGTGCATGCCTTTGAAGACGGGCGTGGCATCCTCAACTATGAGCTTTGCCACAGCGAGGGGGCATGCAACATGAACGACAGCCACGTCCACTTCTATTGTGAGTCGTGTCAGCGTTCGTTCTGCCTCGACAACATCCACATCCACGACATCAAGCTCCCTGAAGGTTTCCATGCCCACTCCCTGTCATTTGTCGTCAAAGGCGAATGTGCCGAATGCCGAAAGAAGAACCATAATCTATAACCCAGTGGCTTTTTCATGTATATCGCCCGATTGCTGGCTTAGTGCTTCTGCACCAATATATCTGTTTAACCCAAATCGGTCGTTAGGGCTTGCTTGGATTTTGGATTTTTAGAAGAGTGGATTTTGTTTGGCTTTTAATGAGTAATAGCGAGCTATTGCGAATTAAAAACAAGTAAAAGACAACTTATAAAAACCCAAAGACTGCAAGCAGTTATAAAATAATACAGAAAACGGTCTAATGACCGATTTGGGTTTAAGGTTGGATGTAGAGAGCTTGCTCTCGTAAAGACAATCTTAAACAAATAGTGGCAGAAGAAAGCTCTTGCTCGGTTAGCCAGGTTCCGCGATGGGTGCGGAGGGCCCCTAACCAAGTGAGGGCTTTTTCTTTATCACAAAAAAATGAAATACCACAAAAACACCAAACAAAATACCACAAAAACACCAAACAAAATACCACAAAAACACCAAACAAAATACCACAAAAACACCAAACAAAATACCACAAAAACACCAAACGGCTTGCAGAATTCAAAAGTAATCAGTACCTTTGCAATAAATCATATAACAAAAGATATGGAATACCTCAAAAGAACAGCTGATGAGCATTTAAGTTTGCTACTGGCCTCTTCTGGAGCCGTACTCATAGAAGGTCCCAAATGGTGTGGCAAGACAACAACTGCAGAGCAACAGGCAAACAGCACTATCAGACTACAGGACCCTGACATGCGTGACAAATACCAAGCTACTATTAAAGTGAAACCTTCACTTCTGTTGGCCGGCGACACACCACGTCTTATAGATGAATGGCAGGAGGCTCCCGTTCTATGGGATTCGGTACGAGCTATGGTTGATAAACGAAATGAGTTTGGACAATTCATTATGACGGGTTCAAATTCAATTGACCAAAATAAGAAAAGCGAATTTATCAAACATTCAGGCAGTGGTCGAATTGCAAAGATGCAAATGCTTACCATGAGTCTGTATGAATCTTTGGAATCTAACGGCAAGATTTCGCTAAAAAAGTTGTTTGACAACAAGGATTTGGACATCGATGGCATAACGTCAGAAATGCCTATTGAAAGCCTGATATTTGCAGCCTGCCGTGGAGGTTGGCCTGCATCATTGTATGCCAAGTTCGACAAAGCCAAACTGCAAATAGCCAAGAACTATGTCAAAACAGTATGCAGTACTGATGTATCGACAATAGATGGAGTCAAGAGAAATGAAAAGATCGCAAACACAATACTTCAAAGTTATGCACGCAACATATCGACATTAGCAAAAAAGAGTGTGGTATATCGAGATGTAAACGAACATCTGGAAGGTGTCAGTACAACTTCTTTCGACACATATATTAATGCACTTGAGCGTCTTTTTGTCATTCAGGACATAGAAGCATGGAGCCCTGCTATCCGTTCTGCATCTGCCATACGACGAGGCTTGAAGCGCGAGTTTACAGATCCGTCTATTGCTGTTGCCGCCTTAGGTTTGTCACCAGAAGTTCTTTATACTGATTTGAAAACATTTGGCTTCCTGTTCGAGTGTATGGCAATCCGTGATCTGAAGGCTTATTCTTTATCACTTGGTGGTTCCATTTCATATTATCATGACAGATATGATTTGGAAGCAGATGCCGTACTTCATCTTGATGATGGACGATACGCTCTAATAGAATTCAAATTAGGTAGTCGAGAGATAGAGGAAGGAGCAGAACACCTGAAAGAAATCAAAAGACTTGTGCAAGAGCACAACACGACAGAAAAACAAATAAAGCTACGCGAGCCGGACCTGCTTATGATCATAACCGGAGGAGAAATGGCTTACACCCGTCCAGACGGTGTCAAAGTCATACCACTCGCTTGTTTGAAAGATTAATATATGATAAAGTTTGCAGCAAAACATAAATAAGGACACAATGGATACCAATCTACTTGTACAAACGTTGAACAATTCACCAAGTGTGAAGTTGCTCAAGATGAGGAATGCTGAGTTTTTCTTAACTTTCGTAACAAGTGTGTTTGACGAGCAAATGGCAATAAGAGAAGAAAGGCTGCACATGTTACTGGAAAACCGACTCGACAGTCAAAATGAACAGATTGTCGATGACGATGTGGACATACAAACGCTTGCCGAATCGAACGAAACGAAAGCTAAACGCCTCATTAAAGACTGGACAGAAAAAGGCTTTTTCACTAATTACCAGAACGAAGACGGAGAGATTATCTATGAAATATCTTCACATACAAGTAAGGTGATAGACTGGATAATGTCTCTAAAGAAAGAGGAGTATATCGGAACAGAATCAAAGTTCAAGACCTTGTTTTCACAGCTCAAGGAATTGGTGGAATTCTCAAATGAAGACAGAGAAAAACGCTTGGAAATACTTAAGCAAAAGAATGAAGACATCGAACGTCAGATCGAACGATTGGAAATGGGCGAAGAGATTGAAGTATATGAAGACTATCAGATTGAACCAAGATATAACAATCTTAACAAGTTGGCAAAGGAACTTCTGTCCGACTTCAAGGAGGTGGACGATAACTTTAAAGAAATTATCAAACAAATATACAAGCGCCAAACAGACAACGAAGGGAAAAAAAATATACTCAGCTACTTTTTTGATGCATATGCAGAATTGAAGGATTCGCAACAAGGAAAGAGTTTCTATGCCTTTTGGGAATTTCTACTCTCATCTGAGTTGCAAAAGGAGTGGGATGAATTGACAGACTTGTTATACAAGACTCTTACTGAGAGAAATATCGCTTCAAAGGATAAGTTCTTGAAGGATATTAAAAAGCACCTGTTTGATGCAGGAGAAAAGGTTTCGAAGACCAATGACAGGATGAGTGAGAAATTGAGTCAGATTATCATAAACAACAACTCCAATATACAGGCAACGAAACAAGTGATTAACGACATCAAGAAGCTGCTATTAAACACAACTCAAAACAAAGAAAGGAACAATGCATCGTTGAGCTACGAAGTTGTAGAAATAAAACTGCCTCTGGAACGTCAGTTAAATTTGACCCCAAAGCAGGAAGTTGAATATAAGAATGTTCCTACAGAGGCTGACCTTGGAATTAATGAGCTGGAGCGTCTTGGCAAGCTGTATAATCATTATCAGATAGATCGTAAGATTCTACGTAAACGCATTGACATGATACTGAGAAGAAGCACTCAGACCACTTTAGCAGAAGTGATTGAGCAGAATAACGGAATAGATAAAGGTCTCTCAGAATTGTTCGGCTACATTGCTATACTAAAAGAATACAAAACCGTAGTTTCTGACGACCGTAAACAAGAAATTGCATTTTCAAAAGACAAAACAATAACTATACCTGAAATCATTATTACAAAATGAGCGAATACGGAATAAAACCATATAGTAAAGCTGTCGTCAAACTATTGAAAGGTGTCGTTGAAAATAACGATACCATATGGAGCGACATTCTTACTTACCAGACTGAAATACAAGACTATATCAGTCTGATGGGCTTAGAGCTAATTCTCAAAAAGGACGAAGGATTTGCCTTTATAAAGCAGAAAACAATTGACGATGCCAAAACCGTGAACTTGGTATCACGTAGACAATATGGATATGAACTATCTGTGATGCTTGTGGTATTGCGTCAGATGCTCGAAGATTTTGACAGCAATCCAACGTTGTCACAGGCAACGGACAAGTATGTGACAGCATTCGAGATTAAAGAAGAAACAGAGATGTTCCTACCATCAACGTACAATAAAGCGAAGTTCGAAAAAGAGCTTGATAATAATATTGAACGTATCGTGGACTTCGGCTTCCTCGTTGCGCCTAAAAGCAATGAAGGAGAAAAAAGATATAAGATTCACCGTATTATCAAGGAAAAAGTTACACTTGACGACTTATTGGATTTCAAGAAACAACTTAACGACTATGATACATCAGACCAATCTATTTAATACGGACCCACAGGTTGCTGGTTTCAAGCTTGACTATATGGAAGTGTGGAACTGGGGAACATTCAACGACAAAGTATATCGAATGAGTCCATATGGAAACAATTCGTTGCTTACGGGAGCAAACGCTTCTGGCAAAAGTACACTGATTGACGCTTTGCTAACATTGCTCGTGCCTCAACAGCGCAAACGCTTCTACAATCAGTCGTCTGGTACCGAGAAAAAAGGAAACAGAACGGACATTACATATTTCTTTGGAAATTACGGGCAACAGCAGGAAGGCGAATCAGGTGCTACATCCTTAAAGCTGCGCGACAAGAATGCCCGTTCAGTATTGCTGGCAACGTTTAACAATTCGGATGGCAGAGTGGTGACGCTTTTCCAGGTTCGCTATTATTCAGGCGAGGAGCTAAGAACCGTTTATGGTATGGCACATAAGCCTCTTACAATATCGCAGAATTTTGCAGCCTTTGACTCAAATGGCGTTTGGCGCAAACGCATGGAAAAAGAATTGAATAGTGAAAGCAGCAAACGCATTATCGAGTTTTTCAACGGACCTAAAGCATATGAGGAGAAAATGCTTTTAGAGTTTGGAATGCGATCGGATAAAGCCCTTACACTTTTTAATCAAATTGTTGGAGTAAAAGTGCTCAACGATTTGGATAGTTTCATTCGTGACAATATGCTTGAGGAAAGAGATGCTGAGGAAAAATATAAGGAACTGAGAGAAAACTTTCAGAACCTTATGGACGCAAAGACAAGCATTGAGAAGACGAAGGAACAGATACGTCAACTCGAGCCAATAGACAGATTGGCTGAAGACATACTGTTGACAGGCAAGAGCATAAAGGAACTGCAAAGCGAGAAAGACATTGTTTCTTATTGGTTTGCCGTAAGGACTGTAAAGCTCTGTCAGGAGTATCTGGAAAGATGTAAAAGTAAGTTACGCCAATTGGATGACACAATTAATGCTAATAACGCAGAAAAGATACGACTCGATGAAAAGAAAAGTGACTTGGAAGTAGCCATCAAATCAGATACTGTAGGTCAGCAGATAAAGGATATTGAAAAGGAAATCCAAAACCTTACAGAACGCTTTGAAGAACGCAAGAAAAAGGAGGAGAAGTATAACATTCTCATCCACAAACTTGAATTGCCTCAAGACATCGACCCTTCTACATTCGAAAAAAACAAAACGACTGCCAAAGAACAAAAGAAGATTTTGACGAAAAAATTGGATAATGAATTGGCAGAAAGAAAAAGACACTTACAAAATGAAAAGGATGATATAGAAGCCAATATAAAGAATTGTGTTGAGACTATAAAATATCTTCGCGAACACAATAACAACATCTCCGGACGTGTCGCTGAAATCCGTGATGAGATTATACAGCACATTGGAGCAACAGCGGATGAGATTCCTTTTATAGGTGAACTCATACGCTTAAAAGACGACGAGCGTGAATGGGAGTCTGCCATTGAGCGTATACTCCATAACTTTGCGCTACGGCTGATTGTGCCCGAAAAATACTACCGTCAGGTGAACGAATATGTCAACAATCACAATCTGCGAGGCCGAATAGTTTATCAACGATATAACTATGATGCCGCCTTACGAGAATTTGTGAACAGGCATGCTCAAGATAATTCACTCTTGAACAAAATTGAATTCAAACCCAATGCCCAATATATTGACTGGATTGAGGACAGACTGTATTCTGAGTTCAACTATACATGTGTGGATACACTGGAAGACTTCAATCACATAAACGAAAAAGCAGTAACCAAAGAAGGTCTCATCAAGGCGAAAGGTGGCAAGCACGAGAAGGACGACCGTCCGGAAATCAATCGTAGAGAACATTATGTACTGGGGTGGGACAATCGCGAGAAAATTGCAGCCATAAAGAAAGAGTATGACAATTTATGCAGGCAAGTAACAGCCAAGAATAAGGAGATAAAGGAACTTGACAATAAAAGAAAGGAAACGGAAGAACGCAAAGAAACATTTTCACGCTTGCTTGACTTTGAAAAGTTCGACTACATTGACTGGCAATCTTATTCAGTAAGAATTAATGAGAAAAAAGAAGAAAAGAAGAAGCTCGAATCTACTAATGATAGAGTGAAGACGCTACAAGAACAATTAGAAAAAGTAAAGCTGAGAATTACAGACATTGAAACTCAGAATCAAAATCTATCCAGACAGCAAGGTATGCTTGATAAGGCTAAAAAAGACACGGAAGAACGTTGTTCTGAGAATTCTAATGCACTGGCTTTAATGGATTCTGTTGACGTAGACGAATTTGAGAATAGTAATCCAGATCTTCTGCATGTTGGGTTGGCTGATATAGAGACAAGACTGAAATCCATGCAGAACGATATTGACAATAAAATCAGGAATAAGCAAGCAGAAAAAAACAGGAAGGAATATGAAGCCAAAAGCAAGATCATAAAATTCAAGAATCCTACTGAGGAGATAACAACAAAGTTCAGAGACTGGCGTTCTGATGTCAATAGCCTACCTGATTCTGTAGAATTCATCTCTGAATACCAGACTCTCCTCAAAAAGCTGAACGATGAGGCTCTGCCAAGTTTTGAGAAGAAATTCAACAAGTATCTGCAGGAAAGGCTTATCAACAATATTTATACGTTCCGTCAGTTCTTCAAGGATTGGGAATCATTAATAAACAAGACCATCAATCAGCTCAATTCGTATCTTAAGGATATCAACTTTAATGTTTATCCAGAAACATACATCCAGTTGGAATCATCAAAGAAACGCAATGTCAACATAAACGAGTTCGTGCAGATGCTGGAGAAAGCCATACCGAACTTGCGTGAGATAAACTCCACCATAGATGGTCAGCGCATCCATTTTGAGCAAAATATCCTACCCTTGATGCAACGACTACAGGACGAACAATGGCGAAAAGAGGTAATGGATGTAAGAGCAAGGTTCTCATATAAGGCTGTGGAATATTATAAAGCAGACGATCTGAAACGAAACACTTATGAGTCAATGGGACAACTCTCGGGCGGCGAAAAAGCCCAGCTGACGTACACTATTCTTGGTTCGGCCATTGCATATCAGTTTGGATTGACAAAACATGGATGCGACTCTTCGTTCCGCTTTATAGCAATAGACGAGGCGTTCAGAGCACAGGACGAAGACAAGGCCCGGTATCTGATTTCGCTCTGCAAACAGCTACATCTACAACTATTGGTGGTTACACCAAGTGACAACATCCATATCGTGGAAAACGACATATCGTATGTTCATTATGTGGAACGAAAAGGCAACGCATCAGTACTCTACAATATGCCTATAAATCAGTTTAAGGAAGAACGCCAAAAGACATTAGAATCGAAATGATTACATCGGCAGAAATAAAGAAGAAAGCATTACGCAAGTATACAGATTACTTGCGTAATGTAGCTGCAGGAATAACGTTCCAGCAAATAGAAATACCATGCAACAAAAAAGCAAGCGATACAATTGCAGAATACCAAAGAGAATTTTATGATATTCGCTCTCTGTCCAAAGAGGTCAAAGGCTATGGCTATACCATAGAGTGGAAGACTATAAAAAACAAAATGCTAGGGACACAGGATTTTCCAAGTAAAATCACATTTGAAACGGCAGATGATTTCGAACGTTTCCTGCAAAAGGTAAAAGAAGTAGCTGACTTCAGAAAGAATGTAGCACTAATCAATGGCAAGTTCTCCAAACTACAACATTGGATAGAAAAATATCCACAGAAGGTTATAGACAACTCTGAAGATTGGAATAATATTCTGAAGGTATTGGATTATTTCTCAAAGAATCCACTGCCAAAGTTATACATACGTGAATTACCTATTGAAGTACATACAAAGTTCATTGAACAGCATAAAGCTGTAATTAGCGAACTACTTGATATCGTAATAGAAGAGTATGTAGACAAAAATGAAAAAGATTTTGAAAAGCGCTATGGCTTACGGTATGATGAACCCATGGTACGAATGAGACTTTTGGATAAAACTTTGGCTACATCATACTTTTCTGGACTTGATGACATAACCATACCTGTCAGTCTATTTCTAAAATTAAAAATGTCTATTTCTATGGCTTATATAGTAGAGAACAAGGTTAATTTCCTAACTTTCCCTCCAGTAGCAAAAAGTATTGTTATATGGGGGAAAGGTTATGGTGTTGCCTCAATAAAAGATTCAGAGTTGCTGAAATCCACTGAACTTATCTATTGGGGCGACCTTGATGCGCAGGGCTTTGAAATTCTGTCACAATTCCGTAGCTATTTTGCTCGAGTGAAGAGTCTTTTAATGGATAAAGCAACATTCGACAAATACTTTGAAAACGACTTAGGAACCCCAAGTAAAATCAATGCCAAGCTAAATCTTACAACTGAAGAAGAAGAGTTGTACAGTTATATTAAGACAAACAACTATAGACTTGAACAGGAGAAGATTCCACAAAGCTACGTTGTCGAAAAACTCAAATGCCGGTTTGTCTGACATCAGAAAAACCGGCTACCACAGTTCGGGATTAAAATCGGCAAGGACATCAAACTCCACCGTCCCAAGTCTTCGTTTGCCCATAAGAAGCACACAAACGTAAGTCAATCGGCGCCAAGATGTTATCAATACTATATTATCCTGTCCAAATAGCTCAAGATTTTGGTATTAGACCATATTTTGCCATAAAAGATTTTGGTATTAGGGTATAAATCCGCATAAAAGATTTTGGTATCAGGGTGTATTTCGGCAAAATAAATTTTGGTATCAGGGATTATTTATGTAGTTTTGTGGGCAAAAAGAGAATTATAGCAGATATAATATTCAAGCGCAAAATCTATTCCAAACTAAAGAAATGGAAAGAGACATCTAAAGGCAAAACAGCTCTGCTTTTAGAGGGAGCGAGACGTATAGGTAAGTCTACTATTGTGGAAGAATTTGCTCAAAAGGAATATCGCTCATACCTAATTTCTATGGGAAAGTTACCTAATTTCTATGAGAAAGTTACCGACTTTCTATTTTTAAGTTTTTTTGGAACACTTGATATTTGCAACCCGATTGCAAAAGATTCTACATACCTTTGCACTTGCAAACAAACAGAACTGAAAAGCTGCTGACACTTGCAGAATCATTATAAATAAGGAACATAAACAAATATCAATATGGACAAAAAGAAACTATTAAGGATTATCCTTACTGCCATACTGCTTGTAGGCGCCGTGGTTGTGGAGAAGACCATGGGACTGGAGGTATGGCAACTGTTACTCGTCTACCTCGTGCCATTTATTCTTATCGGCTACGACGTTATCGGCGAAGCTGTGGAGGGCATCATGAAGGGGGAAATCTTCGACGAAGACTTTCTCATGTGCATTGCCACAATAGGCGCACTGCTTATCGGATTCCTGCCCGGTGCGGAGACGGAATTTCCAGAGGCAGTCTTCGTTATGCTGTTCTTCCAGCTTGGTGAACTCTTCGAAGACTATGCCGAAGACAACAGCCGCAAATCAATATCCCACCTTATGGACATCCGTCCCGACACGGCGAACGTGCTCAGAAACGGACAGCTCACTGTGGTGAAGCCTGAAGAGGTGGGCATCGGTGAGACCATCGTTGTGAAGCCCGGCGAGAAGATGCCGCTCGACGGTAAGGTGACCGAAGGCACTACAAGCCTCAACACGGTGGCTCTCACCGGCGAAAGCATGCCGCGCCCCGTTGCCGTCGGCGACGACGTGGTGTCGGGATGCGTCAATCTGTCTGGTGTCATCAAGGTGAGGGTTGAGAAGACCTACGGCGAATCTACCGTAAGCAAGATTCTCGACCTCGTGGAGAATGCCGGCGAGAACAAGTCAAAGAGCGAGACCTTCATTGCCAAATTCGCCCACGTCTACACGCCTATCGTGGTCTGCATAGCCTTGCTGCTTGCCTTCATACCGCCATTCTTCGGCAATAGCTATATGGAAGCACTGCCGGTATGGCTGAACCGTGCGCTCACATTCCTTGTGGTATCCTGCCCTTGTGCGCTCGTCATCTCCGTGCCGCTGACCTTCTTTGCCGGCATCGGCGGGGCATCCAAGCGAGGCATCCTTATCAAAGGTTCCAACTATATGGACACCCTTGCCAACACCGGCACCGTGGTGTTCGACAAGACCGGCACGCTGACAAAAGGTAAGTTTGAGGTGGAGGCCATACATCCTAACAACTTCAACGAGAAGGAGTTGCTGCATCTTGCCGCCCACGTGGAGAGATTCTCCACCCACCCCATCGCCATGTCGCTGAAGACAGCTTTCGGCAACGAGGACGACGGATGCTCCGTCACCGACGTAAAGGAGCTTGCCGGCAATGGAGTGACGGCAACCGTCAACGGCAAGACGGTGCATGTGGGCAACAGCAGACTGATGGATGCCATAGGTGCAGAATGGCACCAGTGTCATAAAGCGGGCACTATCGTGCATGTAGCCGTAGACGGAGTGTATGTCGGCCATATCGTTGTGGCAGACATCATCAAGGAGGACTCACAGGAGGCCATCGGCTCTCTGAAGGTACTTGGAGTAAAGAAGACTGTCATGCTCACCGGCGACCGCCGCGAGGTAGGCGGGCTGGTAGCACAGAAGCTGTGCATCGACGAATGCCACTCTGAGCTTCTGCCTGCCGACAAGGTAAGCATTATGGAGAACATTTTAAAAGCGGAAACCGACAAAGAGAAAACGGTCTTCGTTGGCGACGGCATCAATGATGCCCCCGTGCTTGCCCTTGCCGATGTAGGAATAGCCATGGGAGCACTGGGCTCTGACGCTGCAATAGAGGCTGCCGACGTGGTGCTCATGGACGACAAACCATCCAAGATTGCCACCGCCATAGCCATTGCACGACGCACCATAGGCATTGCCATGCAGAACGTGGTGTTTGCCATTGCCGTGAAACTGCTCGTGCTCTTCCTTGCCTCATTAGGAATAGCCACGATGTGGATGGCTGTCTTTGCCGATGTCGGCGTCACGGTTATCGCTGTCCTCAACGCCATGAGGGCATTGAATACGAAACAAGTTGACGAGTAAACAAGTTGACAAGTTGACAAGTTGACGAGTTGACGAGTTGACAAGGAGATTTGCATTACTTGAGAACTTTGGGGCTTAAATCTTTATCGCCCTGTAAGGGGCAAGTGTCGCATCTGCGGCAATTGCCCTTTACAGGGCGTTTTTTTGGTTTCTGTCTAATTCAGAAACTTGAATCATTACCTCCCCCAATCGGTCATCAGGACGTCTACTTTATTGACTGCTTGCAGTGTGTAGCCTTATACCAGGCGGTATTGTCGTACCCCTGGAAAAGGGTGTTAAGGCTGGACTCTGAGGTGTTAAGACCAGAATAGCGGTCTATGCGAACCTTTCCGCATAGTGCAGAATAATAATATTCCGTATTCCCCTTATATGGCACGACCTTATCGAGCTGCGCATTGAAAGCTTCCAGGAGCAGAGCATCCTCACACTTATGTCTTATATAATCGCCAAAGTCGAAGAAGAGTGACGGTTCGTAGCCATCCATAGGCTGCACGTCGGCAAGCGACACGCTCTTCTCCCCCACCCCTTCGTTTATCTGTCTTACTATATCGGCAAGGCCATCCAGCTGGGTGCAGTCGGTAACGGCAGCCGTAGCGTATGGTGAGGAGGAGAAAGAATAATAGCCAATGAAGTTGTCCACCACATTCCTGTAATCCAGACTTCCCAACAGATACTCTCCGCATCTGCCATACGGGAAGCCGTACGACATAATCTCCGTGGGACAGGCTATAATATAATGTGCCACACTCTTCATCTCGTATGCCACTTCTACCGACGACATATAGCAATCGTCAAACAGGATATATTCCATCTTCAAGTCTGTATCCGCCAGAGCCTGGGCAAGGGCAGAAGTCTCTATCTGGGTGTCTGTCGTCAAGCCTCCGAAATAGCGTGTCGGCAACGGTCCACCTACATCATAGTGCTTCACCATCCTCCGGCTCTGCCTGCTATTGTCTACCGGCAGCCACGCCATGCCATGACTACCCACTATCAGTCCGTACTTCTCTGCCGGAGCCATCGTCTTGATGTCAGAAAACAGGGATGCCATTGAGGAGGCGGAAGTGAATGTACGGTTTTTATATCGGCGCAGCGTATCAGCCACACATTTACCTTTCTTCACCTTGAGTTCAAAGAGTGCGGCATCCGTACTTGTCGTTGCCATACACACCACCACCCTTTCTCCCTTCAGTCCTCTGCGGGCTATCATATCAGAGAAATCCTGCACATTGCGTTGGAATGCGCTCTTAAGGTTTGTGCTCCACGGGAAAAACATCACTACCGTCTGATGAACCGGTTCCACTATCACCACTTCATCCTCATCGTCAGAAGCACATGCTGCCGTACACAACAAAGCCACTGCCACAATTATATAACTAAATATCTTTTCAGAACAAAGAAAGCTCATAATCACACTGTTTTGGTAGCAATAAAGAAGAAAGAGCCGGCACCTTTATATTGAGCAGTTCTTTAGGTTCCAACTTGTGCAATCCACCTCCATATTCACGACCATTAATTGTAAACTGTTCACATGTGACCCCATTCAATGTCTTCCATACCTCAATCAATAAATTTGTGTCTGTCAGAGGTTTTGAATAATTGTCTTTGGGGTACAGAAGCAAATATACGTTGGTCGTGATTGCTTTTGTTTTGTTAAGTATGAAACGAAACATCTTCTTTGAAGAGTCACCACGTCCCATATAAGGAATTACAAAAGGCGCAGGTTTTCTGTCTTCGCAGAAATACCACAATTGGCGATGGCTACATATGTAACCTTTATTTACTCCACGTTTTATCCCTTCTTGTATATACTCCCATACTTTTGGATATTTTTCTTTCAGAACATCTCCCGGCAAATTACATGTGAATAAATACTGTTTTTGTGCCAATGCTACATTTCCTTCATTGTCAGACGATATAATATCTTCTTTCAGATACCTTGGACTTGGAAGCACAGGTCTGAGGAACCTTGACGGTATATCGTATTTCTCTATAGTATCCGTATCCACTATAAAGAAATCGTTGCCTCCTGTTGCAATTCCACGCTTTACTGTGAAAAAGTTTCCTAACTTACAATCATCATTACTTGAAAAGGCTGTTGTCTTTTCAACAAATAAGTTAGACCATTTGCCAGATGCCGTTAAGTGTTTTCTTTCTACCATCATTTTTTTTGAAGGGGTATTCACATCTTCTCCACATGAAAACTCTATGTCTTTTTCTGACGGTTTGCCCTTTCTGAAGAAAACTATTGTAGAACTGACAAGCGCATCATTAAATTGCACATCATCAGCCTTGAACTTATGAATGCATAAGAGGTCTACACATTCGAGCAGATATTGTTTTATAGCCTTTCCGTAATTCACATCTAAGAACTCCGATGGTATTAACCAACAAGACAAAGCACCGTCTGCCAACCATTTCTCCGAAAGAATAAGAAAATAGCAATACAGTCCTGCCAATCCGGAAATTTTAATTCCTGTATTTTGTAATACTTCTTTTTGAAGTTCTTTCTTCTTTTCACCGTCAATGTGGTGATGTCTTACATATGGAGGATTGGCTACAAGCAAATCGAAACGTTCCCCATTTGTCCTTTCTTTCAAGAAATCAACGTTTCTTAGTTCCAAGTTCTCTTTTGTCCAAAGCTCTCGGGCTGGATTGTAATAATGGCTGTCTATTTCAAATCCTAACGCTTGACCAGCAGTATTTTTAAACACGCTGCGGAATGCAGCATAAAATACGCCCAAGCCTATTGACGGTTCAATGAAACTTACTGTTTTTTTATGGCAGAGGGTTTTCGCTTTTTTCATTATACTGTATGCCAGCGGATATGGAGTGGCAAATTGCCCCTTCATATTACGCTCTTTTGAAGTCTTTTGCGCATCCAGTGCTTTTTGTAATCTGCCACGCTCAATGTTATAATAAACTGTATCAAAGTTCATACTCCTGCCTTTTTAAAGTCTGTTACTCTATGTTCCCATATCCAATCAATTCCTTCGGCTGCTTCGTAGCCGAGGTAGCCGCTATCAAAATAGCCACATAAGAAAAGAACAAAGTCAACATCGTTCCCATATGTGTTTTTTAATTGTTCTATCTTTTGTGCCTCTTCCTTTCTACGCTTATTGGTATTGGTGAAATCTCCTGCCGATTTGCATTCTACAAGAAGAGGCAATGTTTCTTCGGAACATCCCTTTCGCTTTATTACAACATCAACAGGCATATTCACACCAAGGCGATTCATCTTAACAGGCACATTAAGATGAAAAGTGAATGTACCTTGCTTCATTTCGGAAAATAAAACGACATTTTTAGAATCCACAAAAGTATATCCTTCTGAAACAAGAAAATCGCTGATGACTTTCAGTTGTCTCTTTTCTTGTTCATTTCGTATTATCGGGTCTGATAATGTTCCACATAATCTGTCAGCTACAATACATTCTGCTATTTTAAGTTCTTCCGCAGTTGGGGCATTGCCTTTATGAATCCAAGGAAACAATTCTATATCAAGTAATTTATTCAGCACATGGGCAATTCTACTTAAGCTTTCCTCTTTTTCTTCATCAGACATTCTTTGCGGCAAGCGTCCTTCTTCCATATTCTTTATAAAAGAAGTTTTGATACCAGAAAATCCAATAAGCCTGTCACGTGCAATAGGCGGAGTCGTTGCCATTCGCAGAATGGTAATGAATTCCGGATGCTCTTTCAGGTGTGTTGCTGTAAAATGGAAATTGTCGGTTTGACTAATTGCCAATTCTACTTGCTCCATTGCACACTTACGCTCTTTTGTATAAGTAACAGGAGCGAAATCCTGGAACCAGTCATTGTAAAGAGAAACAGATTTCTGCGTATCCTCTTTCCATAATTCCGTATTTTTTCTATTTATTATATAATTTGATTTACGTGCCATATTTCAACAAGATTATAACTCTCAATATTTTCAGATGCTAAGATATTAAAATAAACGAAGAAAACACAATGTTATTACAAATAAAATGACAATCTTATGATAAAAATATTGTTTTTCTCATTTGAATCGCTATTATGTCATGATATTAGAACCAAATTCGCTAAAAAAACGCCTGTATCTGTAGGCGTAGCGAATTTGCAAAGATTAGAATTGCAAATTTAAAACCTATTTATTTCATTTTGATTACCGAGATGCTGCCTATCTCATTTTAAGATATTGTATTTTTATACAATTACAATGTGCATGTTGGGGACATAAAAGTGGGAGATAGACATAGATTTGGAGGCTTGTTGAAGCAAGCTGAAATAGATGTCCAATCAACTTCAAATAGAAAGTTACCGAATTTCTATGAGAAAGTTACGGACTTTCTATGGGAAAGTTACCGAATTTCTAAATGATGACAAAATTACATGTTTACAGGGGCTTGACGTGATTATCATAATCAACGTGTATTGACGTACTATATCAACTGGATATTTATACAGGTTACGTGTTTATTTATGCATTCTTGTCGCTTGCTTATGTTGTTTAATCCATAATGTAGAGCTTTGTATCTTTGAAATTACCGCCCCCTCTATCTCCCCCTAAAAATCCGATTAAGCGAGAGAAGAGAGAATTTATTCTTTTTTTTAGGGGCAGATTGTCCGTCTGGGTGGGTGGTTGGGGGAGTTTTTCGTGTTTCTGTGTATTGTGTGTTAAACCTTGTTATATTGCGGGGCTGTACTGTTAAATATAGGCATACTTAGATTAAATCTTTGTACTTTTGCAGTTGTAACATATATTAAATATGTGTTATTTAATGCTTTCGTAATGAGAGTGTAATATCAAACGGCTAACTTCGCAGCAAAAATACGTGTCTACATCCCAATTGGGGACATTACAAAAACGACAGATGCCGCATTTGCGGAATTCAAGGAATCCCACATACGGCTATCACTGATTCTTAAAATATTAAACATTATATTAATTCTAAAAATTTCTTAGTTTATGAAACATTATTTACGATTTATTTTAGTGCTCCTGTTAAGCACCGTATGGTGCGTGGGGGGGGTATTCACAGACTTGGGTAAAAGTTACTGATGTAAATGATCTAGAAGACGGTGATGAAGTAACTTTTGTGAATGAAGAAAACCAAGCCGCTTTAGGCATAAAAAAAGCGCACAATTTCGGAAAGGTTAAAGTGACGATTTCTGATAATTCTTTTAAGAACGTCGCTGGTTTAACCGCACTGACACTTGTAAAACAGGGTGATAGCTGGTTATTTATGCTTGACAAAATGTATTTATATGCTGCAAGTTCAAGTAATAACTATTTGGAAACTACAGAAGATAAAACTAATAGTAATGCAAAAGCAACAATAACTATCAGTAAAGGTGTTGCCACTATTAAATTTCAGGGTGAGAACAAAAGAAATATAATTAAATATAATAGTAGCAACTCCTTATTCAGTTGCTATGGTGTTACTAGTAATCTAAAACCAATACAATTATACAAGAAAGCATCTACTGGCACTCCAACCACTATTGCATTCAACACCGACTTCGATGCCACCAAGACTTACACCTTTACCGAGGGTGTAGCCCCAAGCGACTATACACAGCCCACAGTAACACTGTCAACAAGTGAGGCTACAGGCAAGGGTGCAATCGAATATACAAGCAGCAACACAAATGTGGTTGACGTAGACAAAACTACTGGTGCACTTTCATTCGTAGGCAAAACTTTATACGACACTGAGGCAACCATCTCCGCCCAGTTCGTTGCCACAGCAGGAAGTGGCTACGCCAACTCAAACAAGCTCACATATAAAGTAAAGAACGTAGAAAAGCAGAAGACTGCAACTACTCTTAAATTTGCAGAGCCATCCGGTTCTATAAATATCGGAGAAGCATTCACTTTGCCTACACTAACCTTAACTGCTGGCGAAGAAACCTTGACAGGCAAGACATATTCATACAAAAGTTCAAACCAGGAAGTAGCAACCGTTGACGAAAGTGGAAACGTAACCATAAAATCAAGCGGAACAACAGACATTACAGCTACATACGAAGGTGATGATGTCTACGCAATGTCATATGACACATATAAATTGACTGTTGTTGATCCGAACAAAAAAGAAATCATTTTCGTCGCAGGAACAGATAGAACCACAAGCACCTCTGTAGAAAAAGGAAATATAAGAGTATCTACTTCGAGTGGTAATTTAAATACACAGCCCGAATATCGTTTCTACAGCTCTAGCCCTGTAAAAGTCGTATCTTCTGATGGCAAAATATGCAAAATTCAGTTTGAATACACACAACAAAGTAAATTCAAAAGCTGTACCACCGGAGTACTCAACGAAACAAAAGATATATGGACAGGCTCTGCTACAGAAATTACTTTTACCCATTCAGAACAAGTTAGAGTATCCAAAATCATTGTAACTCTTGAACCTACTGTAAAAAAGCCAACACTTTCTTTCTCAGAGGAAAGCGTAACTGTTATGCAGGGCAAGGAGAATGAATTCACAGCACCAACGCTGACACTGCTTGATGCTGAAGGAAATCCTGTTACTTTAGCTGAAAATGACATATATTACGAATCACTTAATAAAGATGTTGCAAAAATTGAAGACCCGGCAATATGCAAAATTGATTTCATTACCCCGGGTACAGCTGATATCAAAGCTACATACTTCGGTTCCAATACTGCTTACGAAAACCTGTCTGCAACATTCACTCTCATCTATAAAGAAAAGGTAAAGACAGCCACAACAGTTGAGTTTACATCAACAGCTAATAGTGTAAATATCAATGATAATATATTTGTTAAGGCTGTAGTAAAGGCTAATGATGTTGAAGTGGAAGGAGTAAAGGTTATATATTCAGCTTCAAACGATAATGTTATTGTTGATGAGACTACAGGAGAAATTGTAGGAAATAAGGAAGGAACATCTACAATCACCGCATCTTTTGCAGGTAATGTAGACTATGCTGCTTCCTCAAATACTTTTGATGTGATAGTTACAGACCCTAACAAGTTGGAAGTGACGTTCGACTTTGTTAATAACAAGTATGGATATGGCATAGCCCAAGTTCCTGTAGGAGCAATATTCACATCAGAAGATGTTACTATTACTCACGTGAAAAACGGTACTCAGAATAAAACCGCTTTCTATGATGATAGCTTCAGAGTATATAAAGGCTCACAGCTTAATATAAGTGTTGCTGCTGGTTATTATATGACTAAGATTGAATTTGACAACAATGAAAATAATACTTTTTATTGTACACCTGGAACATTAAATGGTAATGTTTGGGAAGGAACAGCAAGTAGTATAGATTTGTATGTTAACGGAACAAACAAGTTTAAGACAATAACTGTTAGTTATGCAAAATGTCCAGAGGTTGTAGTAGATGAAAATGCTACTCAGGATGACATGTTGAATCTTATAATTAAAAATAGTAATAAAGTTGTTAATGCAAAGCTTAATCGCACATTAATAGCTGATGGAGGTTGGTATACCTTTAGTGTTCCGTTTGATGTTAAGGATGTAAATTCTACGGCTTTATCAGGGGCTGAAATCCGTAAATACAAATCTATGAATGGTTCAATTATGGAGTTTGAAGCAACAACAGAACTCAAAGCGGGACATGCTTATCTTGTGAAACCTTCAGTAGACATTACTACTCCGATTTTCAATAGTGTTACACTTTCTGAGGGCGATAATTTGAAAGATGGTGTAAACGGATATGAGTTTATTGCTACATTGGGTTCAACAGAGCTTAAGACCGATGGTACCAACCTCTTCCTCGGAGCCGATAACAAGTTCTATATCCCAACAGAAACAGGTAAGATTATGAAGGCACTCCGCGGTTATTTCGTAGCTCCTTCAGGAGAGTCTGGTTCAAAGATGGGTATCAACATTGATGGCGAGACCAACTATATTTCAACTCTGAACGGTAGCGCAGTGGTTTATGGTAAGGTCTACAACCTCAACGGACAGTATGTCGGCAACGATGTTAAGAGTCTGAAGAAGGGTGTTTATGTAGTAAATGGAAGAAAATTTATAGTGAAATAAGGAAAGGAAAATAAATATGAAAGAATACATCAAACCAAGTATCAATAATCTGGATGTAGAGTCTTCTGTTATGATGGCTGGTTCTCTGGACGCGTCAGGAACCACAGGAAACCTTGGTGATAACGCAGGTCAAGCCGATGCTGGCACTGCTCGTTCAAAGCGCCACAACGAATCTCTTTGGGATCTCTCTTGGGACGATTTAGAAGAAGAGGAAAACGAATAAAGTCTGAATTTATAGACTGCAAAGTATAAAGGCGGTCGGCAAGTGCTTCGAGGGGAGTGGCTTGCCGACCGACTTGCTTTTCCGATTACCTAACCGTGTTGTTCTTGACAAGTAGGTTTATACGCAAACTATTCTGATGTCGAGGTATCAGAAAATAGCCAATCTCTTTGATGGGGATTGACACGATGACGAAGTCAGGAAAAAATTTACGGACTAACTGTGCAAAAGCTGCATGGACCACACAAGTCGTTACCTGCCAATCCTCTACTTGCAGACCCAATGTATTGGAATGGATATATTGAGAAGGTTGGAACCGGTACAGAGGATATCATTAACAAATGCCGTGAATATGGACTGAAGACACCGGAGTTCTATCAGGAAGAAGATTTTAGGGTTGTCATTTGGCGAGCATACAACGAAGGTAGTGTTCCAATGATGATCCAAGGGCGCTCCAACGCGTTCCAACGCGTTCCAACGGACGAAGAAAGACTATTAGAAACAATAAAAGAAACTCCGTCAATTTCAAGAGCAGAACTTTCTAAACGATTGAATATCAGTGAACGTCAAGTTAGAAAGATAACAGGTCTATTACCGATATTGTATTTTTATACAATTACAACGCGTATGTTGGGGACATAATAAGGATATAGATTTGGAGGCTTGTTGAAGCAAGCTGAAATAGATGTCCAATCAACTTCAAATAGAAAGTTACCGAATTTCTATGAGAAAGTTACGGACTTTCTATGGGAAAGTTACCGAATTTCTAAATGATGACAAAATCACGTGTTTACAGGGGCTTGACGTGATTGCCATAATCGGACTATACAGACGTGTGGAACAAACCGTTTATTTATACAGCCAAATTGGTTATTTATGCAGAAGCATGTCAGGGTGTGGCATGCATATATCAAGCACTGAACTTTCTGATTTACGTATCAAAACAGGCTCATCCTTTATTTGGAGTGATGTAAACAGGAGATTCTGTCCAACGCTTATACAAAAACATTTAAAACACCGTATATATTTTCCGAGCCTACGGCTTGCTTAAAATTCAGACAAAGCCTTAAGCGAGCAAGCTCTCTACGGCTTTATCTGAATTTTAAGCATTGGCACGATGTGCCAATCGGAAAATATATACAGCGATAAACAGGAAAAACATT
>URLQ01000012.1 GCA_900548745.1 uncultured Prevotella sp. | reverse complement strand
GGGCGGCTGGCGTGGCAGATGCCGCTGCTGCCGATACCGCAGCACTCTCTGCCGACCTGGCGGACCTCGACGAGGAGCCCCAGAGTCTGCACCAGGTGCTGAAAACGAAGTTTATAGAAGGTTCGGCAGGCTTCATGTCGCTTGTAGCGCTTGCCCTCGTGCTGGGTCTCGCCTTCTGCATAGAGCGCATCATATATCTCGCGCTCAGCGAGATAGACGCCAAGAAGATGATGAAGGAAATAGACGCCAAGCTCGCCGCTGGCGATGTGGAAGGCGCCAAGGCCCTCTGCGAGGCGAAGCGCGGACCCGTGGCTGCCATGTGCCGCCAGGGACTGCTGCGCATAGACAGCTCCGCAGACAGCATAGAGAGGAGCCTCAGCAGCTACGGCTCTGTGCAGGCGGCAAACCTTGAGAAAGGCTGCTCGTGGATAACCCTGTTTATCGCCATCGCACCGTCGTTGGGATTCCTGGGCACGGTGATAGGCATGGTGATGGCGTTCGAGCAGATACAGGATGCCGGTGACATCAGCCCGACAATCGTGGCGTCGGGAATGAAGGTGGCGCTGATAACCACAATCTTCGGCATCATCGCAGCCCTCGTGCTGCAGGTGTTCTACAACTATATCCTGTCGAAGATAGAGCATATAACAAGCCAGATGGAAGAGTCGGCTATCTCACTGCTCGACTCCATCTTGCGATATAAGGAAAGGTAAAAAAGAAGGAGGAAAAGGCTGATGAAACAGAAAAAGTCGCTGGCAGACTGGAAATGCCTGAAGGCGGAACAGATCTCCACCCGCATACTGTATACCCTGGTGGGAGTGACGATGGTGCTGTTTGTGCTGTTCTATCTCGTGGGCTACGACATGCCGTTCATGTATGAACCCGAATACAACGCCCCGCTCTTTACCGACGTGCTGCTCTCGTTCATGTATCTGATGGTGGCGGCAGCCGTGGCTGTGGCGGTGTTTGCCGTGGTGAGAGGCTACAGAAGGCGCACGGCGCAGAAGGTGGTCAACGGTATACCGGCGTGGCGCATTGCATGGGGCACGGCGGGGCTGCTCGTGGGACTGCTGGTGCTGACGTTCCTGTTGGGTTCCTCGTCGCCGCTGACGGTGAACGGCAAGCCCTTTGCCGACGTGTTCTGGCTGAAGACAACAGATATGTTTATTTACACAACCCTCATACTGATGCTCGTCGCCGCGGCGGCAGTATGCCTTTCGATGTCGGGACTCAGCAGGAGGAAGAAACAGTAAGGGGGTGAGGATATGTTAATAAGACGCAGAAAACGCCGCGTGCCGGGGCTCAACACTACATCGACAGCCGACATATCGTTTATTCTGTTGGTGTTCTTCCTCGTAATCTCGTCGATGGACTCCAACAAGGGCATCCGCAAGCTGCTGCCCCCTGCGGAAAAAGATGATACGGAGCAGAAGGTGACGGAGATGGACAGCCGCAACGTGCTTGAAATAACCATCGGCAAGAGCGGACAGCTCATGGTGGACGGCAGACCATCGGAGATGAACAGGCTGAAGGAACGCGTGGCAGGGTTCGTGAGAAACTGTCCGCAGCGCAGCCGCCACGTGGTGAACATAACGATGCTCCCCGACTCGCGCTACGATGACTATTTCCATGTGCAGGACGCCGTGACGTCGGCCTACGCCATGCTCCGCAACAGATGTGCGCGCAGCCGCTTCCACAAGCCCTATGCCGCCTGTTCCGACGAGGAGCGCAAGGTGGTGGACAAGGCTTTCCCGCAGCGTGTCATGGAGAGCATAAAAGGAAAGGAGGCAATGGAATGATAAAGATAAGAAGACGCCGGCATGAGGTGCCGGCACTGAATACGGCGTCGCTGCCGGACTTGATATTCACCGTACTCTTCTTTTTCATCATCGTCACGCACATGAGGGAGGAGACGGTGCAGGTGAAATATAAGGTGCCCGATGGAAAGGAACTGGCAAAGGTGGGCAGGAAGTCTTCCGTCGTACACCTGTATATAGGCAAACCCCTGACGGGGACGGCCGCCGGTGGCTACCGCCTGCAGCTGGGCAACAGGATAGTGACGCTCAGCCAGCTCGTGGACTATGTGTCGGATTTGCGCGGCAGGATGCAGCAGGAGGATGCCGTGCAGATGACGGTGGCGATTTCTGCCGACAAGGATGTGGACATGCAGACCGTGATGGACGTGAAGCAGGCTCTGCGCCAGGCCAACGTGCAGCGCATCACGTATATAGGAAACGAGGAGAAATAATCTCTTACTCCTCCTCGTTTCCTGTTTTTTTTCTTTCGTAAACTTGTCTTCTTGTCAATTCGTCAGCTTGTCAACTTAAGATAAAAAAACTATTCTTCGTTCTCTTCCTCTTCTTCGTCGGCAGGCATGTCAACGATAGGCAGCTGGCGGTTGAAGGCGGAGTTGAAAGAGATTATGGTCTCGCTTCTCGACAGTCCGAGCGGCTGCAGACCGTCGTGGATGATGTCCAGCAGATGATGGTTGTTGCGGGCGTACATCTTGATGAACATGTCGTAGTCGCCCGTGGTGTAGTGGCATTCCACCACTTCCGGAATCTTTCTCAGAGCCTCTATAGCCTCGTCAAACTTCTCCGGATGCTTCAGGTTGAGCCCTATGTAGGCGCATGTCTCGTAGCCTATCTTCTCGGGGTCGATGATGAACTTGGAGCCTTTCAGCACTCCGAGATTCGTGAGCTTCTGTATGCGCTGGTGTATTGCCGCACCACTGACATTGCACGCTCTGGCCACTTCGAGAAACGGTGTGCGCGCATCTTCGGCAATGAGTCTCAGAATCTTCTTGTCCAATGAATCCAAATTATGATGTGCCATTGTTTTTTTTTTTCTTATTAGTTGCTTAATATTTTTATAACTTTGCAAAGTTAATCTCTTTGCTTGAAATATGCAATAGTCTGAAAGTAAAAATCTCAAATTTTGTTTTAATTTAAAAGATTATGGCGGAAAAGATGTAAATTATTTTTGCCACTGCAGGATAATGGCTCTCATGTTTGCATATTTGCAGGATTTTTGTTAACTTTGCATACTTTTAGTATGATGGTTAAAAGAAAGGAAAAACGGCAAATGAAAAATATAGACCCAAGAGAGCTTACAGACAATTTCTTTGAAGCTGTAGGCAAGGAGTGGATGCTTGTTACGGCAGGCACGAAAGAGAAGTTCAACATGATGACGGCATCGTGGGGATGCATCGGATGGCTTTGGAACAAGCCCGTGGCTGTGGCGTTTATACGTCCAGAGAGATTCACCCACGCAATAATAGAGCAGCAGGAAAGACTCACCTTGTCGTTTCTCGGCGACAGCCAGGAGATGAGAAAAGCGTACAGCATCTGCGGCTCAAAGTCGGGCAGAGATTGCGACAAGGTGAAAGAGACAGGGCTGCACCCCGTGGAAACACAAGGCGGAAGTATGACGTTTGAGGAAGCAAGGCTCACGCTCGTTTGCCGCAAGCTCTACAAAGACACGCTGAAGGAGGGAAACTTCATCGACAAAGACCTCACGCAGTGGTACGGCGAGAAGGGCGGATACCATGACGTGTATGTGTTGGAAATAGAAGAATGCCTGGTTAGATGATAGTTTGCATAGCAGAGAAACCGAGCGTGGCAAAGGATATAGCCAAGATAATAGGAGCCAACAGCTCGCATGACGGCTATATGGAAGGCAATGGCTATCAGGTGACGTGGACCTTCGGACACCTGTGCACGCTGAAGGAACCCGACGACTATACACCGCTGTGGAAACGCTGGAGCCTCGCCTCGTTGCCGATGATTCCGCCACGTTTCGGCATAAAGCTGATAGAAGACCAAGGCATAAAGAAACAGTTTGCCATCATAGAAAAGCTCATGCAGAACGCCGACGGCATAATAAACTGCGGAGACGCCGGGCAGGAAGGAGAACTCATACAGCGGTGGGTAATGCAGAAGGCACAGGCAAAATGCCCCGTAAAGAGACTATGGATTTCCTCGATGACCGACGAGGCCATCAGGGAAGGCTTCCGGTCGCTGAAACCGCAGGACGACTACCAGCCGCTCTATCTCGCAGGACTGAGCCGGGCAATAGGCGACTGGATACTCGGTATGAACGCCACACGCCTCTATACGCTGAAGTACGGACAGAACAGACAGGTACTCTCCATAGGCAGAGTACAGACGCCGACACTGGCGCTAATAGTGAACAGGCAGAAGGAAATAGACAACTTCAAACCGGAGCCATACTGGGTGCTCGCCACAATATACCGCGACACCACATTCACCGCCACAAAAGGAAAATTCACAAGCAAGGAGGAAGGAGAACAAGCCTTTGCGACGATAGAAGGAAAACCGTTCACCGTGACCGAAGTGCAGAAGAAACGAGGCACGGAGGCTCCGCCAAAGCTATACGACCTTACGTCGCTCCAGGTAGACTGCAACAAAAAACACGGCATGAGCGCTGACACGACGCTCAAGATAATACAGACGCTCTATGAGAGAAAACTGACCACATATCCGCGTGTGGACACACAGTATCTCAGCGACGACATCTATCCCAAATGCGCAGGAATACTGAACGGCATAAAAGACTATGAAGCGCTGACACAACCGCTGAGAGGAAAACCGCTGAAAAAGTCGAAAAAAGTCTTCGACACGTTGAAGGTTACAGACCACCATGCCATCATACCGACAGGAGTGCCGGCACAAAACCTGACGGACATGGAACGCCACGTGTACGACCTTATAGCAAAGCGCTTTATAGCTGTGTTCTATCCCGACTGCAAGTTCTCGACAACCACCGTGCTCGGAGACGTGGACGGCATAGAATTCAAAGTGTCGGGAAAGCAGATTCTCGAACCGGGATGGAGAGACGTCTATGCAAAAGAGAACAACACGCAGCAGACGGCAGACGACGACAACAGACAGAACGATGAGGAGAGAACATTGCCAGACTTCCACAAGGGAGAAAGCGGAAACCACACGCCGACACTGACGGAGAAATGGACCACACCGCCGAAGTATTATACCGAAGCAACACTGCTGAGAGCCATGGAGACGGCAGGAAAATTCGTGGAAGACGAGGAACTGCGCTCCGCACTAAAGGAAAACGGCATAGGAAGACCGTCGTCGAGAGCTGGAATAATAGAAACACTCTTCAAACGCCATTATATCAGAAGAGAAAGGAAAAACCTCGTGGCAACGGCAACAGGCATAGAACTGATAGACCTCATAAAGGAAGAACTGCTGAAAAGCTGTGAACTGACAGGAATATGGGAGAAGAAACTGCGCGACATAGAGCGCAAGACATACGACCCGGCACAGTTTATCAAAGAACTGAAGGCACAGATAAACGCCATCGTACGCGACGTGCTTGCCGACAACAGCAGCCGGAGGGTGACAATACTCACAGAGGAAGACCTGAAAAAGAAAAAGTCGACAAAGCCCAAAAGCAAGAAACCGGCACAGCAGCAACAGGCTTCTCAGATAGTAGCCGGCGCACCATGTCCCGTCTGCGGCAAGGGAACCATCATAAAAGGCAAAACAGCCTATGGATGCAGCCGATGGAGGGAGGGATGCAAATTTAGACACCCCTTCGCACAATAAAAACGGGAATAAGGAGTTTTTCTATAAAGTTAAGGAATATCCTGATGATAATATGAACAAAGCTGATAAAACATACGGAAAAACATACTTCACAGCACCCTTCCGCTGGGCAGGGTGGGGATGGATGGTTGTTGCATTGCTGATGCTCGTGTCGTGCGGAGCGGAACGAAGCTTCAAGAAAGGTGAGAAATATCTCGCACTCGGAGAATACTACGATGCTGCGGCACAATACAAGAAAGCTTACAGCAACACCAAACCCAAAGACAAGGCGTTGAGAGGAAAATATGCCGCGAAGATGGCATACTGCTATGACCGCATAAACTTCAATCAGAAGGCTATTGCAGCATACAGGAACGCCATACGCTACAATGCTGACAGCGTATCAACGCATCTCTCTTTCGCACAGGCACTGCTCAAGGACGGCAACTATAGGGAGGCAGAAGCGGAATACAGGCTCGTGCTCGACTCCATGCCAGATAATCAGCTCGCAAAGGAAGGACTGAAGTCGGCACTGACGGCAAAAGAAGTGAAGGCGGCAGGGTCGCAATATATCGTAAAGAAGATGGATATCTTCAATTCCAGAAGGGCGGACTATTCGCCGATGTTCTGCGGCGACCAGTATGAACAGCTCTTCTTTACCTCCACACGCAACGAGGCGGAAGGGGATGAGCTGAGCGGCATAACGGGAACAAAGAACGGGGACATCTTTTTCTCGCAGAAAGACGAAAAAGGAAAATGGGAAAGACCGCAGACCATTACCTCTGGACTGAACACAGAGTTTGACGAAGGAGCATGTTGCTTCTCGCCCGACCAGCGCACGATGTATCTCACACAGTGCGTCAGCGACCCTTCATATCCCAGATACGCCACAATAGCCACCTCAAACCGTGCGGATGCGGCATGGGGAAAAGCACAGAAACTTGAAATAACGAGAGACACGCTGTCGAGCTTTGCCCATCCTGCAGTATCGCCCGACGGAGAGTGGCTCTACTTCACATCGGACATGCCGGGGGGGAAAGGAGGACTCGACATATGGAGGGTGCGCATAACGGGGCATGGACTCGGTGGCGTGGAAAACCTCGGAGAACCTATCAATACGCCGGGCGATGAGATGTTCCCGACATTCAGACCAAATGGCGACCTCTATTTCTCAAGCAACGGGCATCAGGGACTCGGAGGACTTGACATCTGTATTGCCAAACTGGACAAGAGCGGAAAGAAAATAGTGATTGAGCATCCTGGCTATCCGCTGAACTCGCAAGGCGACGACTTCGGCATGACATTTGAAGGGGCACACAACAGAGGATTCTTTTCTTCAAATCGAGGCGACGGCAGAGGATGGGACCATATATACAGCTTTGAGAAACCGGAGATAATACAGACCGTAACGGGATGGGTGTACGAGATGGAAAGCTACGAACTGCCTGCGGCACAGGTGTACATCGTAGGCAACGACGGCACGAACAAGAAGGTCAGCGTGAAGGGAGACGGCTCCTTTACGGAAGTAGTGGAGCCGGGAGTGGACTACGTGATGCTTGCCACATGCAAGGGCTTCCTCAACCACAAAGAAGAGATAAGCATAAAGCCGACGGAGGTGTCGGAAGACCATGTGCTGCAGTTTCCGCTTGCATCAATACAGGTGCCTGTGCTGATAGACAACATCTTCTACGACTTTGACAAATACTCTTTGAGAAAAGAGTCGGAGACGGCGCTCGACGAACTCGTGAAACTGCTTGAGCAGAACCCGAACGTGACGATAGAGCTGAGCGCACATTGCGACTATAAAGGTAGCGACGCCTACAACAAGAAACTTTCGCAAAGAAGAGCCGAAACCGTGGTGAGGTATCTTATAGAAAAAGGTATAAAGGCTGACCGACTGACTCCGGTAGGATACGGAAAGCAGAAGCCAAAGACAATAAGAAAGAAACTCACCGAGAAATACAACTGGCTGAAGGAAGGCGACGTGCTGACGGAAGACTTCATAAAGAAGCTTGACAAGGAAAAGCAGGAAATATGCAACCAGCTGAACAGACGTACTGAGTTTATCGTGTTGCGTACGACATACGGCATGTTTGACGAAAAAGGAAATCTGAAGAATCCGCCAAAGCCGAAGGCTGAAAAGGAAATGTCGGATGATGACGACATATTCCTGATAGAGTAGATACACAATGATGAGTGTATGAATAATCCTGATTCTCTAATACCACAGTATTATTGATGTATAAAGAATAAAAAAAAACGGATGAACGACAAAGCAACATTGGAATTAGGAACAAAACCTGTAGGCAAATTGCTGATGCAATATTCACTGCCGGCAATAATAGCCATGACCGCCTCATCATTATACAATATGGTGGACAGTATATTTATCGGTCAGGGAGTAGGACCGATGGCAATCAGCGGACTTGCCCTTACCTTCCCCTTCATGAATCTCGGAGCCGCCTTCGGCGCGGGAGTAGGAGTGGGAGCATCAACATGTATTTCGGTAAAACTCGGACAGAAGGACTATGCCACGGCACAGAGGGTGCTTGGCAATACAGTGACGCTCAACATAATAATAGGGTTGGCGTTCAGCATCGTCTCTCTGCTCTTTCTCGACCCTATACTGTATTTCTTCGGGGCAAGTGAGCAGACTCTGCCTTATGCAAGAGACTATATGGTAATCGTGCTGCTCGGCAACGTGTTCTCGCACATGTATTTTGGAATGAACGCTGTGCTCAGGGCATCGGGGAAACCAAGGCAGGCAATGTATGCCACAATCTTCACGGTGGTGCTCAACACCATCCTCGACCCTATATTCATCTACCCTATGCAGCTCGGAATAAAGGGAGCGGCGTATGCCACAATTCTCTCACAGATGCTTGCACTGGTATGGCAGATGAGGATTTTTAGCGACAAGAAAGAGTTGCTGCATCTGAAAAAAGGCATCTATAGCCTGAAGAAGAACATTGTGGAGAACATCCTTGCCATCGGACTGTCGCCATTCTCAATGAATGTATGTGCATGTATAGTGGTGATTTTCATCAACAAGGGACTGCTTGAGTATAGCGGCGACCTTGCCGTCGGAGCATACGGCATTGCCAATAAGGTCTGCTTCATCTTCGTTATGGTGAATATGGGACTGACACAAGGCATGCAGCCGATAGCCGGCTACAACTATGGCGCAGTGAAGCTTGACAGACTGATGAAAGTGCTGAACCTGGCTGTAGTGGCTGGAACATGCATTACGACGGTTGGCTTCCTTGTGGCGGAATTTATTCCGGAAGAGTGTGCAAGGCTGTTTACGACCGACGAGCAGTTGATAGCATTGTCCGTGAACGGACTGCGTATCATGATGGCGGCATTCGTCTTTGTAGGCTCGCAGATGGTAATTGCCAACTTCTTCCAGAGCATTGGAAAGGCAAAGGTGAGCATGTTCCTCTCTCTCTCAAGACAGATGATATTCCTGCTGCCTATGCTTCTGCTGCTGCCGCTCTTTATGGGCGTTGACGGAATATGGTGGGCAATGCCTATCTCTGACCTGATTGCAGAGTGTGTGGCTGTGGCTTTGATGGCTGCTTATATGAAGAAATTTAAAGAACAACATAAAATGATAGCGAATGGAGAGCAATAGAAAAATTATTATTAACGTGGGACGCCAGATAGGAAGTGGCGGACGAATCATTGCAAGGATGCTTGCGGATGATTTCAAATGCGGGTTCTATGACCGCGAGTTGCTGACGCTTGCTGCAAAGGAAAGTGGATTCTGTGAGAAATTCTTTGAGCAGAACGATGAGCAGAAAGGATTCTTCCATTCGCTCTTTCATCTGCATTCTCCTTTTGTCGGCGATGGCAGCTTCTACGATAATGAGTTCTCGCAGGAAGGACTGTTCAAGTTCCAAAGCGATACAATACGCCGCCTGGCTGAAGCAGGCTCTTGTGTGTTTGTAGGAAGATGTGCCGATTATGTGCTGAGAGACTTCAAAAACGTAGTGAACGTGTTCATTACGGCAAATATGGATGACAGAATATCTGAAATACGCAAGAGGAAGGAATGCACAGAGACTGAGGCCATGAAATTGATAGAGAGTGGAGAGAAAGGCCGTTCCACCTATTATAATTATTATACGGGAAAGAAATGGGGCGACAGTTCTTCGTATGACCTGTGTGTAAACACCTCATTGCTCGGACTGGAGGCGACAGAGGCATACATAAAGGAATTTATACAGAAAGTTCTTAATATTGACTTGTGAAAAAAATTGGAATAATAAGTGACACCCACTCCTTCTGGGACGACAGGTATCTGAAATACTTCGAGCCGTGTGACGAAATATGGCATGCCGGAGACATTGGCTCGATGGAGGTGGCTGAACGGCTTAATGACTTTCGACCCTTGCGTGCCGTATGCGGAAACTGCGATGGAGGGGATTTGAGGCTGATGTATCCGGAAAAACTGAGATTCAAATGCGAGGAGATAGATGTGTTGATGAAGCATATTGGTGGCTATCCCGGAAATTATGACCGTAGCATACGCTCACAAATTTATGCCATGCCTCCGCAGCTGTTCATTAGCGGACACAGTCATATACTGAAAGTGAAATACGACAAGACGCTTAACCTCCTGCACATCAACCCTGGAGCTGCCGGAATACAAGGGTGGCACAAGGAAAGGACGCTTGTCAGACTTACCATTGATGGAAAGAAATTCACAGACTGCGAGGTTATAACGCTTGGAGATACTCCCCATCAGGAATGTGAAGGTTTTCGTTATATTTAGATACATATATAGAATAGAGAAATAATATAATGAGGATATAATAATTTAAAATACAAAAGAATATGAAGACTTATTTAGTAACTGGTGCTGCCGGTTTTATCGGAGCTAATTATATCAAGTATCTTCTCAATCGTAAGTATAAGAATGAGGAGATAAAGGTTATCGTTCTTGACTTGCTGACTTACGCAGGTAACCTCGGAACTATAAAGGATGATATAGACAACGAACGCTGTTCCTTTGTGCGTGGTGACATTCGTGACCGCGAACTTGCTGACAGACTGTTTGCAGAGAACGACATCGACTATGTGGTGAACTTCGCCGCAGAGAGTCATGTAGACCGTTCTATAGAGAATCCGCAACTGTTCCTCGAAACGAACATCCTTGGAACACAGAACCTGCTTGACGCTGCCCGCAGAGCATGGGTTACAGGCAAGGACGAGACTGGCTATCCTACATGGAAACCTGGAAAACGCTATCATCAGGTAAGCACCGACGAGGTGTATGGCTCGCTTGGGGCTGAAGGATTCTTCACCGAAAAGACCCCTCTTTGTCCGCATAGCCCGTACAGCGCGTCAAAGACAAGTGCCGACATGATTGTCATGGCTTATCATGATACTTACCATATGCCTACAACTATAACAAGATGCTCAAACAACTATGGGCCTTACCACTTCCCTGAGAAGCTTATTCCACTGATTATAAACAATATTCTGGAAGGCAAGAAACTGCCTGTCTATGGCAAGGGAGAAAATGTTCGCGACTGGCTCTATGTCGAAGACCATTGCAAGGCCATTGACCTCGTTGTACGCGAAGGACGTGAAGGTGAAGTATACAATGTAGGTGGACATAACGAAATGACAAATATCAATATCGTGAAACTTACAATAAAGACTATCCACGACATGATGGCGGAAGACAAAAGCTTGCGCAATGTACTGAAGAAACAGGTAAAAGATGCTGACGGAGACATTGACATCAGTTGGATAAACGAAGACCTCATCACATTTGTTGCTGACCGTCTCGGACATGACCAACGCTATGCTATTGATCCGACAAAGATAAAAGAAGAGTTGGGATGGTTCCCTGAGACAAAGTTTGCTGACGGCATCGTAAAGACCATCAAGTGGAACCTTGAGCATCAGGACTGGATTGCTGAGGTGACAAGCGGCGACTATCAGAAGTATTACGACCAGATGTACGGAAACAGGTAAAAAACTATAAGATATGAAAAAGATATTGTTGTTAGGCTCAGGTGAACTGGGCAAAGAGTTTGTCATTGCGGCAAAACGGGCAGGACAATATGTCATAGCCTGTGACCGCTATGCCAATGCTCCAGCCATGCAAGTGGCAGACGAGAGCGAGGTCTTTAATATGCTTGATGGAGAGGCTCTCGACCGTATCGTAGAGAAGCATTATCCAGACATTATCGTTCCTGAAATAGAAGCTATCCGCACAGAGCGACTTTTTGATTATGAAAAGGAAGGTATACAGGTCGTGCCAAGTGCGAGAGCTGTCAATTATACCATGAACCGTAAGGCTATACGTGACCTCGCGGCAAAGGAACTCGGACTGCGTACTGCGAAGTATTTCTATGCCAAGACTCTTGATGAGCTAAAGGAGCATTCCAAGGAAATAGGCTTCCCGTGCGTTATCAAACCTTTGATGTCTTCATCCGGTCATGGACAAAGTGTGGTAAAGAGCGCCGACGAACTGGAGAAGGCTTTCAATGAGGCGATGGAAGGTAGTCGTGGCGACGTGAAAGAGATAATAATTGAGGAATTCATTCATTTCGATAGTGAGTTTACATTGCTTACAGTAACTCAGAAAAATGGACCGACACTATTCTGTCCGCCAATAGGACATGTGCAGAAAGGCGGAGACTACCGTGAAAGCTGGCAGCCGTTCTGTCTTCCTGCCGATGAGTTGAAGAAGGCAGAAGACATGGCTGAGAAGGTGACTGGAGCGTTGACTGGTGCCGGTATCTGGGGTGTAGAGTTCTTTCTGACCAAGGAAGGTGAGGTTATCTTCTCAGAGTTGTCTCCACGTCCGCATGATACAGGTATGGTCACACTTGGCCATACATTGAACATGAATGAGTTTGAACTTCATTTCCGTGCCGTTATGGGGTTGCCTATTCCTGCTATCCATCTGGAGCATGCAGGTGCCAGTGCTGTCGTACTTGCCAAAGAAGAGGCTGATCATGACCCTGAATACAACATGCTTGATGTGGTAAGTGAGGACTATACCCGTTTGCGTGTTTTCGGCAAGCATGTACAGCATGTAGGAAGACGCATGGGTGTGGTGCTGTGTTATGGAGACAAGGATGCTGACACAACGCCGCTTCGCGATAAGGCAAAGCGTCTTGCTGAAACTGTAATAAAATAAATTAAGGATATCTTCTAAAAGTAATGCTCGTCGCCATTTGAATATAGTGGCGGCGGGCACATCATAAATTACAGATAGATGAAAGTTTCTGAAGCAAAAATAATAGATATTCCTAAGATAGAAGACAGAAGGGGAAATCTCTCTGTCGTTGAGGAATATAAGCAGATTCCATTTAAGATAGCCAGGGCATATTGGGTTTATGATGTGCCTGGAGGTGAAAGCAGAGGCGGTCATGCACACAAGAAGCTTAAACAGCTGCTTATAGCATTGAGCGGAAGTTTCACGGTTACTCTTGATGATGGAACGGAAAAGAAAACATTTCTTCTGAACCATCCTTATCAGGGATTGGTAATAGAAACAGGTATTTGGCGTACCCTTGATGATTTCTCTTCAGGGGCAGTCTGTCTTGTGCTTGCTTCAGAGGTGTATGAGCCGGAGGATTACATCTATGACTACGATGAGTTCTTGTGCTACAAGGGAGTGGCAGAGAACCGGAAGTGATGCCTGGCGTATGGAACTGAAAGAAATTAACGATAGTGAGTACAGTTCGCTGTTCCCTGCTGTTCACGTATACAATAGTACCGCCTTCGCTCAGCTCAACGCTATGAAGGTAGATGCTGTGCGCTATTTGGCATTCGCCGATGGTAAGTTGCGTTTCGGTATCATGCTTGGTGAGTGTGACAAGATGCTACGTTCGCCTTTCTCTGCACCCTTCGGCGGATTTGCCCAGCGTGGGGTGCAGAGCCTGAACAAGATGGAAGAGGCTGTTCAGCTGCTGCAACATTATGCAGCAGTCCGTAGTATGGGCATAGCAATTACACTGCCGCCTCTGCTTTATGACGAGGGGCAGCTCTCAAAATGGGTGAGCGTATTCCTACGGGCTGGTTTCAAAACTATTGTAGATCTGAACTATCACTTTCGCCTGTCGCGCTTCGCTGCCTATCGAAATGTGATAGACCGTAGTGCGCGCAACCATCTGAACCGTTCGCTGAAAGCAAATTTCCGCCTGCTTCAGATGAGGAGTGACTGTCGCGATGAGGTAGCACGTGCATATGAAGTGATACGTCGCAACCGTAAGGAGCGTGGCTATCCGCTGCGTATGACGCTGGAACAAGTGTGGCAGACCGTGAATAGCGTGGTGAGTGCCGACTTCTTTGTGCTTGAACACGATGGCAACGATGTAGCGGCAGCACAGGTGTTTCACGTTGCGCCAGGCATAGCCCAGGTGATATATTGGGGTGACATACGTTGCTATTCGGAACTTCGTCCGATGAATTATCTTACCTATGCAGTGTTCAGTCACTACCATGCCGTTGGGCTACAGGTGCTTGATATAGGTCCGTCTACTGAGGATGGTATCCCGAATTATGGACTGTGTGATTTCAAGGAGGATATAGGCTGCGAGGTAACACTGAAATACAGATTTGAAAAAACATCCGCCGATGCGGAGATACGCTTATGAAATATTTGGAACTGAAAAAAATTACCGCTATGCATGCCGTCGAGATACAAAAAGTTGTGGCCAGTGTGGTTGGCGATGGATGGTATTTGCATGGCGAAGCTACAGCGAGCTTTGAGCGCGACTATGCCAAATATATAGGTACGGACCACTGTATAGGGTGTGGCAATGGTCTTGATGCACTGACTCTCATCTTCCGTGCTTATATTGAACTTGGTATAATGAAGGAGGGCGACGAAGTGATTGTTCCGGCAAATACCTTTGTAGCCTCTATTCTTGCCATTACGGAGAACAGACTGCGTCCTGTACTCGTAGAGCCACGTATCGATACCTTCCAAATAGATGATTCAAAGATAGAGCAGGCTATAACAGAACATACAAAGGCTATAATGATAGTCCATCTATATGGTCGGTGTGCCTATACCGATAATGTAGGAAAGCTTTGCAAACGATATAATCTTAAACTCATTGAGGACAATGCCCAGGCACACGGATGTCGGTTTGGAAATAAACGTACCGGTAGTCTTGGCGATGCTGCCGGACATAGTTTCTATCCTGGCAAGAATCTTGGTGCCCTTGGAGATGCAGGTGCTGTAACGTGCAACGATGATGCTCTTGCTGATATGATACGTTCGCTTGGTAACTATGGGTCTTCACGTAAGTATGTTTTTGACCATGTAGGAAGAAACTCGCGCATTGATGAAATACAGGCGGCTGTGCTTGATGTCAAGTTGCGTTATCTTGATGAAGATAACGAGAAAAGACGAAAAGTTGCTTTTGAATATATAAATAAGGTGAATAATCCTCTTATAGAGATGCCTTCAGAAGATTTCCATACGAACAGCGTGTTTCATATCTTTCCTGTTTTATGTTCCCGTAGGGATGAGTTGCAACAATATCTTAGTGGAAGGGAAATACAGACAATGATACATTATCCTATCCCACCGCATATGCAGAAATGTTATTATGGGCATGATGTCTTGCAAGTACCGTCAGACGGTCTTCCTATAACAGAACGGATACATAACGAGGAGTTGAGTCTACCATGTAGTCAGGTCACAACAGACGAAGAGGTTGCAAGTATAATTTCTGCATTAAATACATTTAAATAAAATATAAGTCATGAGTCCAAAAGAACAACGAAACGAACTGCTTGCTGCACATCTTGTGGAGCAGCTTAAGCATCGTCATTATGATGCAATATATTGTGCTACGTCAGACGAAGCCGTAAGTGCTATTGTGGATATGATTCCTGATGGAAGCAGTGTTACATGGGGTGGGTCAATGACTATACGTGATATGGGACTGACAAAGGCACTCCATGAAAAGAACAATATAGAAGTGTGGGATAGAGACCTCGCACCCAATCGTGAAGCAGCCCAGGAAATTTACCACAATGCTTTCTCCGCCGATTATTACTTGTCCAGTGTAAACGCAATAAGTGAGGATGGCCTGATTGTGAATATTGACGGCAATGGAAACCGCGTGGCGGCAATAACCTTTGGCCCTAAGCATGTAATTCTTGTCGTAGGACTGAACAAGGTGGCACAGAACCTTGATGCTGCTATAGCAAGAGCACGCAGTGTTGCGGCTCCTATAAATGCAGCTCGCTTTGCTGACTTGAAATCTCCATGCAAGACAGATGGAGTGTGTCATAATTGTAAGTCGATAGACTGTTTGTGTAATTATATCCAGATAATGAGAAACTCACGTCCTGCAGGAAGACATACTGTAGTCTTGGTAGGAGAGGACTTGGGATTTTAGTGCTATGTAAATTAGTTTAACCAATAAAAATAGATACTATGTATACGTCAAAAGAAATACTTGATATAGTAAGTCGGTATATTGATAATCTTCCATACGACAGAAAACCACAGTCGCTTTATGAACCAATAAAATACGTCCTGTCGGCAGGTGGTAAACGCATACGTCCGTCTTTCGTCCTTATGGCTTATAATTTGTTCAAGGATGATGTTGAAACGGCATTGCCGGCGGCAGCAGCCTTGGAGACATATCATAACTATACTTTGCTTCATGATGATTTGATGGACAATGCCGATGTGCGTAGAGGTCGCCCTACAGTCCATAAGAAGTGGAATGCCAACACGGCAATTCTGTCTGGCGACACAATGCTTTCGCTTGCATATCTGCATCTTGCAAACAGCAAGACTGAGAATCTGAAAGATGCTCTTGACCTGTTTACTGTAACAGCTCTTGAGGTAAGCGAAGGTCAGCAGTATGATATGGAATTCGAAACACGTACAGATGTTAAGGAAGAAGAATATATAGAGATGATACGCCTTAAGACAAGTGTTCTTCTTGCCTGTGCTCTGAAGATGGGAGCTTTGCTTGCAGGAGCATCAGCAGAAGATGCAGAACTGATATACAAGTTCGGCGAGAAGGTAGGACTTGCTTTCCAACTTCAGGATGATTATCTTGATGTGTATGGCGATCCGGTTGTTTTTGGTAAGACGATAGGAGGAGACATCACGTCGAACAAAAAGACATATATGCTTATCAACGCATGGAACCGAAGTGAGGGAGAAACCCGCAGTGAACTTAATCATTGGCTTGGTGTCAGTGACTTTGACCGTGAGGAGAAGATAAAGGCCGTGACGAACATCTATAACAAGCTTGGCATAGACAAGCTTGCTGAAGCAAAGATAAAAGAATGTTTTGATGAGAGCCGCAAATATCTTGACGGTATAAGCGTTGCCGATGAGCGCAAGCAGGTATTGCGTGGGTACACAGAGAATATGATGAACCGTAAGAAATAAAACTCTATATTAAATACTCTACATCTAATAAGAAGTTATGCCTTATAGAAGACTACCAAATACAGACAAGTCAAGGCTGAAAGCATTAAGCACTTTGCTTGAAAACAATGAATTGTATACCGTAAGAGACAGGTTTATTGACTGGAAGGATATAAACAAGGCCAAAACGGCATACGACAAATTACTTACGCTTGTCAATCAGTATGAAATAGACAAGAAGGCACAGAGCAGAGGAAAAGGCAGGATAGACAAGTTGCAGAGAAATGCTGTATTGTATATGAGTCATTTTATGCAGGTGTTAAGAATGTCGATAGAGCGGGGTGAAATCAAGAAAAAAGCACTTGAGTTCTACTCTCTGTCAGACGACATGGCTGCGCTTAATTTCCAGACTATATCAATACTATTGGAATGGGGACCTAAAATCATTGCCGGAGAGAAGGCAAGACTCAAAAAAGGAGGCAGACCGATATACAATCCTACAATAGGAATGGTGAGTACACACTTTGAGATATATAAGGAAGCATACGAAAAACATCAGGTCCTACAACGGAGAACACGTGAGATGGAACGCCAGCTAAAGGAAGTACGCCCTTCAATAGATGAACTAATCCTTAAGATATGGAATGATATAGAAAAACATTTCATGGGCGAAAAAGTTATCGACCGTGTGGAGGAGTGTGAAAAGTATGGCATAAAGTATTATTACAGAAGAAAAGAAAAAACCAAATGAAATTATGATAGATACACATTCCCATATTGACGGAGAAGAGTTTGACGAAGACAGAGATCTTGCCATAGAGCGAGCAAAGGAAGCCGGGATAGAGAAAATCTTTGTCCCGGCCATTGACCTTTCTTCCATATCCTCTGTACTTGAAACATGTAACCGCTATCCCGGCTATGCCTATCCTATGATAGGTCTGCACCCGGAGGAGGTAAAAGAAGACTGGTGTGAAGTGCTTGCCAAGATGCGCAGTATGCTTGACGGTCACGACCATCCGTTTATTGCTGTCGGTGAGGTAGGGCTCGACTTCTATTGGAGTCGTGAGTTCGAACAGCAGCAGCTTGAGGCTTTTGAAGAACAAGTGAGATGGTCAGTAGAGTATAATCTTCCTCTTATGATACATTGCCGTAAGGCACAGAACGAGATGGTTGCCATATTGCGTAAATACGAGAAGCAGCTTGATAGGGGAGGAGTGTTCCATTGCTTTACTGGAAATGAAAAGGAAGCGGAGCAGTTGTTGTCGTTTGACAAGTTCGTTCTTGGTATAGGAGGAGTGCTTACCTTCAAGAAATCCCATCTCCCCGAAGTGCTTCCACACGTTCCGCTTGATAGGATTGTGCTTGAGACAGACTCTCCATATATGGCACCTGTGCCTATGAGAGGAAAGCGCAACGAAAGTGCGTATGTGAAGTATGTGCTTGAGAAAATGGCCACCGTGTATGGCTTGTCTGCAGATGAAGTAGACAAGGTTACGACGGCAACGGCAAAGCATCTTTTTGCGATTAATTAAGTTTTTCTTTTGTTTTATCTATTAAAAGTATTAACTTTGCAACCGCAAAGCCTGACAGGTGTATTTGCAAGAATACTATTTAATAGGAAAGGTGCTCGAGTGGCTGAAGAGGCACGCCTGGAAAGCGTGTAATCGGCGAAACCGATTCGGGGGTTCGAATCCCCCTCTTTCCGCAGTTGGCAAACTGCCAATTAAGGGGTGCTACCGCAATTGCGGATGCTGAGAACAGACCCGATGCCTGATCCGGGTAATGCCGGCGTAGGTGACTTATTGGATTTCCCCCTTATTTATTAAAGTATGGGATGGCGGATGCGTGGGAACGTGGGCGACATCCTTAAAAGGTAATACAACCGAAATGAAAAGAATTAATGTAGTGGCAATGGCTGCAGTCTGTACCCTTTGTGCGCAGAGAGCCCTTGCTGAGCAGAAGGTTGACACAGTGAATGTGCATCAACTGAACGAGGTGGTTGTCAAAGCTGTGCGTGCGCAGAAGAGTGCGCCGTATGCTGTGGCAAACATTAAGAAATCTGAGTTACAGAATTTCTCAGCAACAGGTCAGGAACTGCCGTTCCTCTTTGCTCGTACACCAGGCATTGTGGCTTGGAGCGAGAATGGAACAGGTAGCGGCACTACCTACATGAGAATGCGTGGTGCTGCCGGCAGCCGCATCAATGTCACGCTTGACGGTGTGGCTTTAAACTCTCCGGAAGACCAAACTGTATTCTGGCAAAACATGAACAGCTATGCTTCTTTATTGGGAAGCGTGCAGATTCAGCGTGGAGTTGGTTCTTCTACTAATGGTGATGGTGCTTTTGGCGGTTCCATTTCCCTTGCTACTGCAGCACCGTCGCAGAAGCCTTTCGCAGAACTGACAGGCTCTTTTGGCTCTTATAACACATATAATGCAGGAGCCAGCTTCTCAACAGGTCTTCTGTTTAACCATCTTATCTTTGACGGAGCATACCATGAAACGGCTACCGACGGCTTTGTTGACGGCACACGTGGACGTTCCGGTTCTTATTATGGCGGACTGACATGGCTTGGCAACAAGTTCCAGATACGTTATAAGAATATAGGAAACTTCGAGAAGACAGGTCAGGCATGGAACTATATCTCTGGTCCAAACGGAACCGAGTCATACAAGGAAATATGGAACATGGGACTTGGCAGAAGCAACACTCTGCTTGGAGATTATGAGGAGGTAGGCGGCAAATACCAGCTTGTTCCTTTCACATTCCGTGATGGTAGGAAGTGGGACCGTACGACGGACAACTTCTATCAGAACCATAATATACTTTCTGCCACATGGCAGCCTTCAGAGAGCTGGAGCCATAATATTGCACTCCACTATACTTATGGCCGTGGCTACTATAAGGATTTCCGTGGAAACAAGAGTCTCTCCAAGTTCGGCATCAACGAACCAGGCAAAACAGATGCCGTTCGTGTAAAGGGCTTGACGCAGAACACATACGGTGTAGTATACAACGTCAACTTCAAGACCGACGAGTGGGACATCATTGCTGGTACCAACATCCAGCAGTTCCGTGGCTCCCACTGGGGATATGTTGATTATATCAAGGATGAGGCTCTCGAAAAGAAGTATTTCGGTGCCGACGGCAGATATAAGTATTATGATTCAGATGCAGAGAAAGACGACTATAGCGCATACATCAAGGCTACGTATACTTTCCTGACCCATTGGAATGTGTTTGCTGATATGCAGTATCGCTATGTGCGTTACACGACAGATGGTTTGAATGACAAGTTCTATGAGAAAGACGGTAAGTATGTCAACCAGCGTCTTGACGTAGACGACCATTTCAATTTCTTCAATCCTAAAGTCGGCGTCAGCTATACTAATGGCGGACATAAGGTATACGCCTCAGTAGCAATGTCAAACCGAGAGCCGGAGCGCAACAACTATACCGACAACGGAAACTACCCTTATCCTAAGTCGGAGAAGGTAATAGACGTAGAAGCAGGCTACCAGTATGACGGCAGCAACTGGCATGCAGGTGCAAACTTCTATTATATGGATTATGACAACCAGCTCGTGCAGACCGGTGAGACATCGGATATCGGTGAGGCTCTTACAACAAACGTGAAAGACTCTTATCGTATGGGTGTGGAGCTTACAGCAGGCTGGGCACCGCTTTCTTGGCTGAGTGTTGAGGGAAATGCAACTCTCAGCCAGAACAAGATAAAGGATTTCGACGAGTATGTAGAAGCCTATGATGCAGACTGGAACTACGTTGACCCCGTACACAACCATTATTCGAAGTCTACACTTGCCTACTCTCCGAGCGCAATACTCAACGGTTTTGCAGATTTCCACTATCAGGGACTGAGTGCTACATGGCACACAAACTTCGTCAGCAAGCAGTATCTCAACAATTCCGAGTTCAGCTCAATGCCTTGCTACTCACAGTCTGACCTGCATCTTGCCTACCAGAGCGATGTAAAGAAAGCCATGGGCATAAAGAACGTAAAGATAGGTCTTGACTTCAACAATATCTTCGCTCGCCATTATGCAATCATGGCATACGACTATGGAACATACGTCGGTGGCAAGCGTGGCAACTGGTTCTCCTACATTCCGGCTGCAGGATTCAATGTAATGGCAAACCTCACACTCAGATTCTAAGTGTGCAGCAACACCTATATATAATGTCGAAGCCTCACAGTGGGCTTCGGCATTTTTTTCAGTCATAGCAGCAGAAAGAATCAACTGCGAAAATAATAACCTCAAACAAGATTGACATGCTCGAATATATTTCAGAACATTGGCTTGACATCTTCACCACATTGCTCGGTCTCCTTTATATATGGCTTGAGTATCGTGCGCATATAGCCCTTTGGCTTGTAAGTATCATAATGCCGGCAATGGATATCTATCTCTACTGGTCGCACGGTCTGTATGGTGATGCCGGAATGGTGGCTTACTATACCGTTGCCGGAATCTACGGCTACATGATGTGGAAATACGGCGCTGTCATAAAGAATATATTCTCAAGTGGAAAGCAGACAGACAAGCTGGAAAAACAGACACTGCCGATAACCCACATGCCGCTCCGGAAATATATTCCCGTTGCGTTAGCCTTCTTTGCGGCATGGGCTGCCACATATTGGATATTGGTGGAGTTCACCAACAGTACGGTACCTCTGCTTGATGCCTTCACCAATGCGCTGAGCTTTGTCGGCCTGTGGGCGCTTGCCAAGAAATACATCGAGCAGTGGGTGTTCTGGATTCTGGTAGATGCTGTATGCTTCTATTTGTATATAGGCAAGGGTATACCGTTCAAGGCAGGGCTTTATGGCTTGTATGTCGTTATAGCCATAGCCGGATATTTCAAATGGAAACGGATGATGAGAGAAGGACTATGAAATACGACTGCGTGATTCTTGCAAACGGAGACTTCCCGACACACCGCATTCCGCTGGAGGTGTTGCATGGAGCAAAGTTCTTGTGCTGCTGCGACGGTGCGGCACAAGCGGCAATAGAGCATGGGCTGCAGCCGGATGCCATAATAGGCGATGGCGATTCCTTGTCTGCCGAAGTAAGGGAAAAATATCAGGATGTTCTGCATGTGGTGAGTGAACAGGAGGATAATGACCAGACCAAGGCAACCCGCTACTGTGCATCCCGGGGATTTGTGGATATAGCATACATCGGAGCCACAGGAAAACGCGAAGACCATACCCTTGGCAACATCTTCCTGTTGCCACACTATCTGAGCGACTTCGGCATACGTCCGGCAATGCTTACCGACAACGGCTCCTTCATACCTTGCAGGGGAACAACCTCGTTTGATTCATTCCCCCGTCAGCAGGTAAGTATATTCAACATATCTTGTTTCGGGATAAAGAGCGAAGGCCTGCGCTGGGACTCCTATGCCTATCGTGAGCTTTGGCAAGGCACGCTGAACGAAGCCACAGGCGACAGCTTCACTCTCTATGCCGACGGCTCGTATATCGTATTCCGTACTTATGACAAGAAAATCATTCCTTGATGCTATTAACAGATAAAATATTCCCGAAATAATAATCATCATCAGAAATAATTTGTATCTTTGTAACCATAATTCTGAAAACAAATAATATTATTAATAACACAAAGCATTATGGCAACAACTGAATTCAAGTATGCTCCAATGTTCCAGCTTGGAAAGGACACTACTGAATATTATCTGCTTACAAAAGACGGTGTGTCGGTAAGCGAGTTTGAGGGTAAGAAAATCCTTAAGGTTTCTAAGGAAGCGCTCACACAGATGGCGCAGCAGGCTTTCCACGACGTGGAGTTCATGCTACGTAGAGAGCACAACCTGCAGGTGGCAAAGATCCTGAATGATGCGGATGCTTCAGAGAACGACAAATACGTTGCTCTGCAGTTCCTGCGCAATGCCGAGACTGCAGCGAAAGGTGTTCTGCCTTTCTGCCAGGATACAGGTACGGCTATCATCCATGGAGAAAAGGGACAGAGAGTATGGACAGACTTCGAGGATGAGGAGGCTCTCTCACTCGGTGTGTTCAACACTTTCACACAGGATAATCTGCGCTATTCGCAGAATGCCCCTCTCAACATGTACGACGAGGTGAATACCCGTTGCAACCTGCCTGCACAGATTGACATCGAGGCGACAGAGGGCGACGAATACCGCTTCGTTTGTGTTGCCAAGGGCGGTGGCTCTGCCAACAAGACATATTTCTACCCGATGACAAAGGCTACCATCCAGAACGAGGGCACGCTTCTGCCCTTCCTCGTAGAGAAGATGAAGACCTTGGGTACAGCGGCTTGTCCTCCTTATCATATCGCTTTCGTTATCGGAGGTACTTCTGCAGAGAAGAATCTGCTCACGGTGAAGCTCGCTTCAATAAAATACTACGACTCTCTGCCGACAACGGGCGATGAGACAGGTCGTGCATTCCGTGATGTGGAACTTGAGAACAAGCTTCTTGAGGAGGCTCACAAGATTGGACTCGGCGCACAGTTCGGTGGTAAGTATCTGGCTCACGACATACGTGTGGTTCGTCTGCCACGCCACGGCGCAAGCTGTCCTATAGGTATGGGCGTAAGCTGCTCTGCCGACCGTAACATCAAGTGTAAGATCAATGCCGACGGCGTTTGGATCGAGAAGATGGATTCTAATCCTACAGAACTTATTCCGGAGGAGTTGCGCAATCCGGGCGAGGGAACAAAAGGAATAGAGATTGACCTCGACAAGGGAATAGACGCTGTTCGTGCAGAACTGACAAAATATCCTGTAAGCACACGCGTTAATCTGAAGGGAACAATCATCGTGGCTCGCGACATTGCCCACGCCAAGCTCAAGGCTCGTTTGGATGCAGGAGAGGAGATGCCTGACTACTTCAAGAACCATCCTATCCTTTATGCCGGACCGGCAAAGACTCCGGAGGGCTATCCTTGTGGCTCTATGGGACCGACCACTGCCAACCGTATGGACCCATACGTTGATGAGTTCCAGGATCATGGAGCGTCATTGGTTATGATTGCCAAGGGTAACCGCGGACAGGTGGTTACTGATGCCTGCAAGAAGCACGGCGGATTCTATCTCGGCACTATCGGTGGTGTTGCTGCCGTTCTCTCGCAGAGTTCTATCAAGAGCATAGAGTGTGTGGAATATCCAGAACTGGGCATGGAGGCAATCTGGAAGATTACCGTTGAGGACTTCCCTGCATTCATCCTCGTTGACGACAAGGGCAACGACTTCTTCAAGCAGCTGAAGCCATGGTGCCCTAACTGCAAGTAAGATTCACCTTATATAATATAAGCGGCAAAAGGATTGTTTGGCTCAAGAATCCTTTTGCCGCTTTTTTTTATTTTTCTTTTGTCCTTTTCATCCGGAAAACGTGTAAATCGTCATGTCTCCTTTAGGGGGTCCAAAAAGAAAGTTACCGACTTTCTGTGGGAAAGTTACGTAATTCTGTGAGAAAGTTACCGACTTTCTATACGAAAGTTACGTAGTTTCTATGAGAAAGTTACCGACTTTCTAAAAATGACAATATTAAGGACGTTATGTCTTATGGCAGTTTTGTGACTCGATTTTTGTATTAATCCATACAAAAAACTCTGGCATGAAGACATCGTTTGTCGTTTCATGCCAGAGCTTTCAGTTTGTCTTATAATGAATAGAGCGGTTTAGTAACCAAAGATTTCTTCTGTCGTTACTCTCTTCACCGGACCGATCTTCTCCAATGCCTTCATGTCAAGTTCCTTCTCATCGCCGAGGATGATATAGCGGAATGGCTTGTGGGCGATGTTTTCGTTGGTGAACTTAACCAATTCCTGCAGAGTTATCTTAGGCAGAGCCTCATATATAACCTTGTTTATGTCGTAGTCGATGCCGAGCTTTTGGGCGTTGAGATAAGCATAGATGATGCTTGTTTTGGTGGTGCGCTGAGCCTCAAGACGCTTGATGACAGCCTGTTTTGCAATCTCGAAAGCTTTCTCAGACTGTGGAATGGTGTCCATGATGCTGTTGAAGGTGCGTACGCAGTCCATCATCTTGTCGTTCTGCGATATGATGTTGGTGCAGAAATACTCCGGTTCGTTCTTCTTTTCAGGAGTATAATAGCCTGCCCATGCGCTGTAAGCCAGTCCGCGAGCCTCGCGCAGCTCCTGGAATACGACTGTGTTCATGCCGCCGCCGAAGTATTCGTTGAACATGGCGTTGAGCGGTGCGTTCTTCGGATCATACTGTTTGCCGCCGTTGTGATACTGCGTCATGTAGATGTTCTTTGCCTTGTAAGGTGCAATGAGAATCTCGTTCTTCTGTGTGAGCTGTTTTGTGTAAGGCTTGCCCTCAGGAACGTTGTTCAGAGTCTTCGGAGTCTTGTGGCACTTGTCTATTGTGGCAGTAAACTGGTTCAGCTCCATTGGTCCGTAGTAGAGCAGCTCGTGCTTGTAGCCGTTGAGGCTCTTTATCAGGTCGGTGAGCTGTTGTGGGTTGCAGCTTTTGAGCTCTTCGCTGCTTGGGTTGTTGCGTCTGGAGTTGTAGTCACCGTAGATTCCGTATGCGGTAAGAGTTCTGAAGTTAGACTCCTGGTTCTTCTTGTTGTCCTGACGAGCCTTCAGTTCGCTCTCAACCCAAAGGTTGTAAGCCTCTTTGTCAACCTTTGCGTTCTGCATGAAGTTGTCGGTCAGAGCCACAGCCTTTGCCATGTTTTCGCTCAGACCGCTCAGGCTAACGTAGATTTCATCGTTGCTGACGCTTATATTGTAGTCGCAGGCAAGCTTGTAGTATTCCTGCTTGAGCTGCTCGGCTGTCATCTTGTTTGTGCCGAGGTAGTCGAGGTAGTCCTTTGCAACGGATAGCCACTTGTTGCTTTCCTTGCCGAAGTTGTAGCGCATGCTCAGCACGAACAGGTCGTTGGTGTTGTTCTTGACGTAGAGCACAGGCAGGCCTTTCTTTGTAGTACCCTTGGTAAGATCCTTGTTGAAGTCAACGAAGCGTGGCTGTATAGGGTCAACCTTAGAGTTTATAATCTCGGTTACAAACTTGCTCTGCAGGTCTCTGTTGGAAGGAATGGCTGTAATCTGTGGCTTGTCAATCTTCTTCTGAGAGTTGTCTACGCCCTCTTCCTTATATACTATGGCGTAGTTGTTGCCGAAGTGTTTTTGTGCGAATGCCATGATTTCCTTCTTTGTAATCTTGGAGATGCGGTTGATGTAGTTAACCTTGTCCTCCCACTTTTCGCCGTTGATGAAGGCGTCGACAAACTCATTGGCGCGCCACTCGTTGCTTTCGAGCGAGGTGTTGTAGCCGAGCTTGAGGTTGTTGATGACCGACGGCAGGAGATCATTGCTGAACTCGCCCTTCTTGAGCTTTTCTATTTCTGCGAGCATTATGTCGCGTACGTCTTTGAGTGTCTGTCCCGGCATAGGCTGTCCGTAGAGCATGAACTGTGAGTATTCGTTCATTCCTCCGACCAGCGATTGTGCATACTGGCACTTCATCTTCTGGTTTACGTTGAGGTCGAACAGACCAGCCTTGCCGTTGGAAAGGATGTTGTCGATGACATTCAGCGTGTCAACCTGTGCAGAAGCTGCGCCAGGGAAGTTCCAACCCATCATAAGAAAAGCAGCCTCCTGACCGATAACCGTTGTATCGCGTGGTGCGGTAAGCTCCTTTACCGGTGCATACTGTGGGTAAGAGAGGTTGTCGCTCTTTTTCCATGAGCCGAAGTATTTGTCAATCTGTGCAATTACCTTGTTCGGGTCGAAGTCGCCAGCCATACAGATTGCTGTGTTGTTTGGCACATAGTAGCGGTGGAAGTAGTTCTTGATGTTTGTAATAGAAGGGTTCTTCAGGTGCTCCTGCGTACCGATGGTGCTCTGTGTTCCGTAAGGATGGGTAGGGTAGAGCAGCTTGTAAAGCGACTCCCATACTTTGCGGTTGTCCTTGGCCAGACCGATATTGAACTCCTCATAAACAGCTTCAAGCTCGGTATGGAAACCGCGGATAACCATATTCTGGAAGCGGTCGCTCTCCACCTTGAGCCAGTTTTCCACTTCGTTTGACGGTATGTTCTCCACATAGCAAGTCACGTCGTTGCTTGTATAGGCATTGGTGCCGGTGGCTCCGATAGCCGACATTAGCTTGTCATACTCGTTTGGGATGAAATACTTTGCTGCAATCTGCGAAACACTGTCAATCTCATGATAAGCCTGTCTGCGCTGTGCAGGTTCGGTAAGTTTGCGGTAGTGTTCGTAGCGGCGTTCGATGTCATCGAGATAAGGTTTCTCCTTAGCATGGTCGGTGGTACCGAATTTCTGTGAGCCCTTAAACATAAGGTGCTCCAGGTAGTGTGCCAATCCTGTCGTCTCTGCAGGATCGTTGCGGCTACCAGTGCGTACAGCGATGTAAGTCTGGATACGTGGTTTCTCGTTGTTTACTGACAGGTAAACCTTCAGACCGTTGTCAAGTGTGTAGATGCGGGCATGCATTGGGTCGCCCGGCACGGTAGCATACTTGTAGTCTTTAGCTTGCGCTCCCAAGGTGAGGGCAGCGAAACAAGCAACTAACATTGTTTTTAGTTTCATACCAATTAGATTTATTTGTATAAATGATATTTTTAATGTTATACTAATTTAGAGATGAAATTGTTGAGCAACCCTTTGTCAACGTCGCCCATTTCGTATTCCTTCTCGGCATCCTTCCTTATTCCGGAAAGCCATAGCAGCCTTGCCTGCCTGCAACTGTCGATGAAGTCCAGTCGGTCTTCATGGTCAAGACTCTGCCAACCGTAAAGCCTGTCGGCGATGTTTGCTGCAAGACATCTCTCGTTTTCTTCTTTCAAGGCAGCCGCTTTGTCGAGAGCTTCTTTCAGGTCGGCAATGTTGTCAATGTCGCCGTTCTGTATGGCTTCCACAATGTTCAGCACATCTTGCTGGGAAATCAGCAGACCGGAGAGGTCTATGGCGTATTTGTCTTCAGAATATGCAGTTGTGGCATTGTCGTTTTCCACGTTGTCGGCATTGAGGAAGCCGGCAAGGAACATCTTTATAGCCATGCTGTAGAGCGAGATGCCCTTGTGCAATGATGTTTTCTTTATCAGACAACCGTCGGCACATTCGTAGATGTCGCATCTGCCTTGCTTGTCAAGCATCCTTTCAAGTTCAAACTTCGCCTTTATCATTTTCCCTACGCTGTAGGCGTTAAGCCATGAGGCGTCCAGAATGCTGTGTCGGCAGTCTTTCGGGCGTATGTCTCTTTTCGGCCATTTGTTTATGTCGCGGTAGGTGCCCGCAGTGGTAAGGTTTCTTCCAGGCACTATATATGTGTCCTTTCCATCGCCGATGATGTATGAGAAAGGCATTGCCGACGTGTCTGGATGATTGGCAATCTTGCCCATGCACATGGAGAAGGCTCCTATGTGTGCAGGCCAAAGGATGTGTGCGCCACTGGCGGTTTTTGCTCCATGCTCCATGATGCCGTAGTGTATAGGTCCCATCTTGTAGGCATGGTTGCTGAAGTTGGTGTTGGAGCCTGCGTTATAGAAGGAGTGCATACCTCCGATGAGCAGTGTGCTCTTATGGTGGCTTACGGTGAATGGTCCGCAGAAGGCGGCGCAGGCTTCTCCGTTAGCCAGATATGAGTTGGCAAAGAATAAGCTGTCGGATGCCGAGAATCCGTCGGTCAGCGTTGTGCATTCGCCGATGAAGCAGTTCTTGGCGATGACGTTGTTGCTTACCGATGAGCCGCTTGTTATGACGCAGCCGTCGCAAATTACTCCTGCTCCGATAAATACGGTGTTGTTAGGCTCGCTCATCAGAGTACATTCGCTTAGCCTCTGTGCTCCTCTTATTTCCGTGCCTTCCGTTATCCAGCAGTTTGTTATCTCCGTAGTGTTCTGTATTCTTACGTTGCTTTCTATGAGTGAGCGTTTGGGTATGGTGCGCATGACTTCTTCCATCACCATTCTTCTTACGGCTTCCTTTGCCTGTCTTCTTTTTTCTATTGAGGAGTCGTCTTCTTCAAACTGTTCTCCGAGACATGGCGGAAGAGCCGTGAGGGCTGCAATCTGACTTGTCAGTCCACTGAAGAGCACCACGTTACCGTCGCCTGCCTCATTAAGCACGCTTATGGTGTTGCCTTGTCCGAAGGATGTTCCTTCGGTTGTCTGTATCGTGGACACGTTGTTTATTAGGCAGCGGTCTTTAATATCGCAGTTGAAGATAAAGCCAGTGATGTTCTCTATGAGACAGTTGTCGCCGATTGTGGAGTTTATGATTCTTGCGTTGTGGATTCCTGCCGGCGCATCGATGCCGATGTCGTTGTTGAGGGTGCCGTTCATGGCTCCTATCTGGCATTTTCCTATAAACTCCACGTTATAGATGTTGCTGGCGGCGAAATCTTCGCTTACGGTTATCTGCTGCCAGTCCTGCGAGATGCAGTGGTTCTGCTCAAGGGCTTTTATCTCTTCGGAAGTAAGTGTGCGCATATTTTTTTCCTTTCTTTCCCGTTGTTATTCCTCTTCCTCGTAGTTCTGGTAGAGGAAGTCGTTGTATGGGTATTTCTGCACGTGCAGTTCTCTTACTCTTTTGTATATGACGTCTCGCATCTCCTGTATGTTTGTTTTCTCTTTAGCCGAGATAAACAGACAGTCGTCGCCCATCTTTGCCATCCATGTCTTCTTCAGTTCCTCCAGTGTGATGTTCTCTTTAGTCTTAGGAGTGAGGTCGTCAGCCTCTTTCTCAACCCATGTGTAAGCGTCAATCTTGTTGAAGATAATCATCGAAGGCTTGTCGGCGCATCCGAGGTCAGCCAGGGTTTTGTCCACGACCTTTATCTGTTCTTCAAAGTCGGGGTGGCTTATGTCCACGACATGAAGCAGCAGGTCAGCCTCGCGCACCTCGTCGAGTGTGCTCTTGAAGGAGTCCACAAGGTCGGTAGGCAGCTTGCGTATGAATCCTACTGTGTCGGCAAGCAGGAAAGGAAGGTTTTCCACCACCACCTTGCGTACTGTGGTGTCGAGGGTGGCAAAGAGCTTGTTCTCTGCAAACACTTCGCTCTTCGACATAAGGTTCATGAGTGTAGACTTTCCGACGTTGGTGTATCCTACGAGTGCAACGCGTATAAGTCGTCCGCGGTTCTTGCGCTGTGTAGTCTTCTGCTTGTCTATTTCAGCCAGACGTTGCTTAAGGAGCGACATGCGCTGAAGGATGATACGTCGGTCCATCTCCAGCTGTGTCTCACCAGGTCCACGCAGTCCCACACTACCTTTTCCTCCTCCTGATCCTGAGCCTCCACCCTGTCGTTCGAGGTGGGTCCACAGCCTTTGCAGTCGTGGCAGCATGTATCTGTACTGTGCCAGTTCCACCTGTGTCTTGGCGTTGGCGGTCTGTGCACGCATGGCGAAGATGTCGAGGATGAGCGAAGTACGGTCAAGTATTTTCACTTTCAGCTCGTTCTCTATGTTGCGTATCTGCTTTGCGGAAAGCTCATCGTCGAAAATTACCATGCCGATTTCCCTTTCTGCGTCCTCCTCGTCAAGGATATATTGTTTTATTTCCTCCAGCTTTCCCTTTCCTACGTAGGTGGTCTGGTTAGGCCCGTTCACTTTCTGCGTGAATCTCTTCACCGTCACGGCACCTGCTGTGTCGGCAAGAAACTCAAGTTCGTCAAGATATTCTTTTGTCTTGGCTTCGTCCTGCTCCTTCGTTATAAGTCCCACAAGGATAGCGGTCTCCGCCTTGACTTCTGATATTACAAATTCTTTCATTAAATTTCAGACATTACATATAAATATGTATGCAAAGTTAAGCAAAAGGCATTAAAGTTAAGCAAAAAAGGATGTAAGATATTTCTTTATCATTGAAAAAACATACTTTTTTTAGAAAATACGCTACCTTTGCATGTGTGATGAGCTGTATCTTTGTATAAGACAAGCCGTATCTTTACGTATGATAAGCCGTATCTTTACGTAAGACAAGCCGTATCTTTGCATGGAGCGAGCAGCATTATCATAGCATAAGTGTTTGTACATAAATTATATAAATGACGTTACCAGAAGAATTTTCCACATATACGAGCAAGCTCTTTGGCGAGAAGCTTTGGACCACGTTCCTAAGGGGGATGCAGGAGCAGCCACCGGTCAGCGTGCGCCTCAATCCTTTCAAGCATGATGCTGCCACGATGCCTCTGCCTTCCGATGAAGACGGCATGGTGGAGTGGTGTTCAGAGGGGCGCTATCTGCAGGCGCGTCCGCAGTTTACCTTAGACCCTCTGCTCCATGCCGGAGCATACTATGTGCAGGAGGCGGCATCGATGTATGTAACAGACGTGGTGCGCCGCTTTGCCGACCTTTCAGCTCCGCTCCGGGTGCTGGACCTTTGTGCCGCACCGGGAGGAAAGTCTACTGCCGTAAGAGGAGTGTTGCCCGAAGGCAGTCTGCTGATGAGCAATGAGCCTATGCGTCCGCGTGCCAACATACTGATGGAGAATATCCAGAAGTTCGGCCATCCCGATGTAATAGTGACCAACAACTACGCCATTGACTATCAGCGTAGTGGACTGAAGTTTGATGTCGTAATAGCCGATGTGCCTTGCTCCGGCGAAGGAATGTTCCGCAAGGACGAAGGGGCAGTAAGGGAGTGGTCAACGGCAAACGTAAGGAAGTGTGCTGCATTGCAGCGTGAGATAATAACCGACATTATGCCGTGTCTGCGCGACGGTGGCCTGCTCATATATTCCACCTGCACCTTCAATGCCCACGAAGACGAGGAGAACGTAGACTTTATCGTTGACACGTGGGATATGGAAAGGCTTGACATGCGTCATTTCATACCCGGCGAGACCCGCACGGAAGGACTCTTCATGGCAGCGCTGCGAAAGCCCGGAAGCGGCAACCCGGTAATGTCGGCATCAACAGGAAAGAAGAAAGACAAGAAGGCGAAGAAGGGAAAACAGGGCAAGGCACCGGCTGTGCAGGGAGCGAAGACCGTGAGCGCATGGCTTTCTGCAGGCGAGAACTTTGATGTGGCGATGCTTGGAGGCAGAGTTGTTGGGGTAGGGAAGACGTGGCGCGATGTGTTTGACACGTCGCTTGACAAGCTCCGTGTCATCCATGCCGGAGTGGAGCTTGGCGAGCAGAAGGGTAAGGACGTCGTGCCTTCCGAAAGTCTCGCCCTCTCCTTGAGCCTTGCCCCAGACGCTTTCCCCGTGGCTGACGTAGACATGGAGACGGCTTTGTCGTATTTGCGTCGTGAGCCGATAAGCCTGTCGGGAAGTATGCCTCACGGCTACGTCCTGGTGAGCTATAAGGGACTGCCGCTCGGTTTTGTGAAGAACCTCGGAAACAGAACCAACAATCTGTTTCCCCAAGAATGGAGAATAAGAAACAAATGAAACAATATTTAGACC
>URLQ01000011.1 GCA_900548745.1 uncultured Prevotella sp. | reverse complement strand
TTGGCTGTCTTTAGGAAATATAAAGTGGGAATAAGCTGAATATCCCTAATTACATTTTAAAAGTTAAACATATATGTTCTTATAAAATGCGAATGCCACGGTTTTTCTTTACCCTACGGATACAACACGTGGACGAGACCTGTCCACATTGCAGCCGTAGGAAAAGCTGAGAAACACGACAAGTAACGTCCACGATATCGTGAACGTTCGCTATAGTTCGTGTTTCAATGCTTGTTTTGAAATTTCCTACGTTCCAATGTGCATGACCGAATAGCAAACGCTAATTATTTTCCACAAAAACGGAGACAAACATCCGCTGACATTATACTCCGCTGCAAATTTAGTAAATAAATATATACAATCCTACTTTAACCTGTTTTTTTCAAAAAAAATACATTAAAATCTGCAGAATAGCTTAAAATGAGGCTCATCCGATATTTGGAGTGATGTAAACAGGAGATTCTGTCCTACGCTTATACAAAAACATTTAAAAACACCGTATATATTTTCCGAGCCCACAGCTTGCTTAAAATTCAGACAAAGCCTTAAGCGAGCAAGCTCTCTACTGCCTTATCTGAATTTTAAGCATTGGCACGATGTGCCAATCGGAAAATATATACAGCGATAAACATAAAAAACATTGCACCCCATGAGTTTTTATGCTCTCACGTGTTGTTTACACATCAACTTGTTTATACTTGTCTATTCGCTTGGTTTTTAATGTTTATCGCCCAACTGTATTTTCAGGAAGCAGAGCATGCTCTGCGACATTGTTTGCTGTAAGTCGATGAAAGAGAGCTTGCTCTCGGACTGAGAATTACGGCAAAGTTAGCAAAGCTACTTGCATCAGAATAGATATAATCAGAACCTATAGATTCCAATCCATCAGGAAGAATTACATTGTCAAGTTTACTACAATCACAGAATGTATTATTAGTTGATTATCAGTATTATACGCTCTAAACGATAGAAAAGTGACAGTGTGGATTCTGTGTAGATACAAAAAAATGTGAGATTTAACGTATTTAACCTCCATTTACATCATTTCCAGTGTCTGAGTATAGTATTTCTATCATTTCGTTGGCTATTTTGTGGTCAGCGATTCGCATAACATTGTTTGTTTCCGAATTGTAACCAAAGAAGTTAATGTTCCCATACCAGACAATAGATTTGTCTATGATGGCGCATTGCAGAGTTTGTTCTTTGTTGCACACCACATCCATTCCTGCATTTTTAAGTTCTATCTCATTAGCCCCTTCCTCTTTGATATGTACAGCAACAGTAACACCATTATGAATAATGTTTGCAAGTGTTGACATGATAACGGGCTTGTATTTGAACTTTACTTTTGTGACTGCGATGATGACAGAGTACTGGGCTTTTGCCAAATCATTCCGAAATGTCGCTTCGTATTTGTTTCGTTCATATATCAGTTCTTGGGGATTTTTGTCAAGCGTGGATGATTTCACATACTTTCCGTATCCTGCTCTTAAATACCCTTTTAGCCGTTTACGATACATAGAGTCACAAAGTGGGACATGAACATCCACATAATCATAAATACGCACTTCGTTCTTTCCTGCGTATTCCCTATGCAAACGCCCAGCATATTGCTCCACGTTTCCTTTCCAAGCTATAGGCATAGTAAGGAACAGTGTATCAAGGCGAGGATAATCAAACCCTTCTCCTACATACTTTCCTGTAGCCACAATCACAAGTGATTCTGATGTGGGCATTGACTGTAGATTTTGTAATGCAAGACGCTTTTCTTTAGCAGAATCAGCTCCAATGAGTTGAATGACATGGTCTGCAAATGGAATAAGCATTTGTGCCAACGCCTTGACATGAGCAGTGCGAGTGGTTAATACCAATGGGGTACGACCTTCTTGAATGGCAATTCTTACATCTTCTACGATGAACTCATTCCTAACCTTATCTTCGGACAAGTCTTGTGTAACCTGAACGTAAGTCTTGCTATCTGACGAAATGTTTCGGAATGATGTAAACCTTGGAATCAATAAACGTTTAAATGTTTGATTTTCCATTTGGCTCTTGACATCAGCTGTGAATCTTATCTTTCCGCATTGCATGAAAATAATAGGTTGATGCCCATCCTTTCTGACAGGAGTTGCTGTCAAACCATATACGTATGTAGCTGTTACTTGTCGAAGCACTTGCTCGAAGCTGACAGAGGATACATGATGACATTCATCTACTATCACCATGCCGTAATCCTTGACAAAAGGCTTCGCTTCACCATCGCTCAAACAAGATTGTATCAAAGCTATATCAATGATGCCATGCAACGTGTTCTTGCCTGTATATAAACAACCAATGACCGAAGAATTCTTTTTCCTTCCTCGTTTGACTACTGGCTCTTCGATGGTCTCATCTATCTTGAGGAAAGTTTCCAACCGTTCTTTCCATTGTTCCAGCAATGCCTTGTTATGAACAAGAATTAAGGTGTTCACCTTTCTCCTTGCAAGCATTCCGATGGCAAACACTGTCTTTCCAAACGCTGTTGTTGCTGATAAAGTTCCTATATTATGTCCAACAAATGCTTCCATTGCATTTTGCTGTTCTTCCCGAAGAGATCCTCTGAATGTAACATTGATATTATGCCCATGATTTGTTTTGTCTGAGATCACTACCTTTACTCCATGTTGGGTTAGAATACTACAAACAGCATCTTCACACCCACGAGGAAGGGCAAGATAATCATCTGTCATTTCCGAACATGAAATGATGCGAGGGATATTATAGGTAGAAAGGCGCATACCTTGCTTTTCATAAAACTCCGGATTACGGAAAGCAGCTATGCGTTTAAAAACATTCACACATTTGGCAGATAGATTTGCTAAAGGAACATAAAGCATATTCGCTCTTGTCAGAACGATTTGTTTTGGATAGTCTTCAAATTGCACAGCATCCATATGAGGAGTCTCCCAAGGTTTCTCCTCACAGGTCTTTGATAGTTCTCCCAATGTTGGTACCGCATGCAGTTGTAATAACAAATCAAGTTCTACCTCTGATAACTTATGGATTTGCGACAACATCTCCCATTGGTCGGCATACGCATTGAAGTCTTCATCAACAAACACACTGTTCCCTTTGCGTCGAGCAATACCCTGCAATGGCAAGGCTACAAGATTGCCTAGTCCTCCTTCGGGCAAGATGTCTTGGTTTGGAAAGAATCGGTCGTATGACTTGAAAGACAGGTGAGCGTCACAACTCATCGCTTCTGTAAGAATGGCATTTCCCAACTTGCGTGCCTTGAAAGCAGTTACTGGTGTATCAAAGAAAATCCATACGTGAGCACCATTGCCAGAACGTGAGCGTTCGATGTAGCAAGGTACATTCCAAGTTTTGCAAACATTTACAAAGGCAAGTACATCATTCTTATAACCATGTTCACAACTCTTGTCATCAAAGTCTGTACAAAGGAAACTGCAAGTGTTATCCTTTCGTATTGGATAAAGTCCTATAACATCACGTCCCCATGCATCCTTTCCTGCAAGATGATTGAAAAAGTCGTTGTATGCCAAAGGAGCGAATTGCCTGTTGGGACAATCCGCACATTTGTACTTTCGTTTGTCGCAAAATTCACGATTCCATTCTCTATCACACACCGGCTGATAGCCAGACTTATTGGTTGTTGAACTATACCAACGCTTGGCAAACACATCATCACGACCTTGAAAAACACTACGAAATAGCGCAACCTTTTCCTGTAGACTCAGCTTTGAATCTGTATGGAATATGGCTTGTAGGCTTTCTTTCGTTGTGACATTAGGCTCGGTTACAATGTATGGTATTCCATGCACATCAAGAATTTTTCTTAACCTGGCATTTTCTTTCTCTAATTCTTGAAGCTTGGCAATAAGCTCATTTGCATTTAGTTGTTTGCCTGTATCCATAGCGGTTCTTGTTCCCAACCAACAGGGAATCCAAGAGCAGCCAGGTCTATCTCTGGAAACTTGCTGAACAAATTGTGCATTTTGTCAAGCATGTCATTGTTGGGAGAGATGATGTCAAGGAAATACTTGATGATGCACATATTATAATAGATTCTTCGCTTGTCCGCAGGAATAGTAATCCAAGGACGAGTCATGCCTCTCATATCATTTGGAATAATCTTGTTGACTTTGTTCCAAACACGAGCGTGATGACAACAAGCGTTGCGAGTAAGCGTAAGCACAGAAAGCCAAGACTCAAACACTGGAGCATGAAGGCAGAAACGCTTGGCGATCTGCTTTTTGAGTCCTTTATCTTTCAAGTTCCTGTAGTACATATTCACGCTACCCATTGGGAGAAGTTCACCAAGAATCCATGCTGGTGGAAAAGGTTCTGTATATGTTCTTTTGAAGTGTTCTATAAAGTCTTCAGTAGAACGTTCATACTCCTTCGACAACATTGCCATACTATTGACGAAAATGGACTGATCACGAAAATGTGCTGAATTGGTAAGCCAATATATATCACCAGTCCGTTCAGCCGTCATATTCATTACGGCTTCTCTTACAGCAATTTCGATCTTCTCAATCTCGTTAAAAAGGAGTAAGCGCAACTTTTTGTCAAAGCGATAAAGCATCATCACTTTGTTAAATGTAGCACCTGCCTTATACAGATGAAGAATCTTTGGAGTCTTCAACAAAGGATGCATATACGCAGACAATCGATAATAGCCAATGCTCTCCAAATACAATTGAGCCTTTTGCCTATCATTGATTATCAATCCACGATTTTCCAATAAGGTTACAAGTTCTCGTGGAGTCTTGTAATCTTTTCCAAAATTTCTCTTTGTCATAGCTTATAAACAAAAAAGCCCAGCCTATTTAAGCATTGTAAAGAGGCTCGGCTGGAACTAACGCTGCAAAAATACAAATAATCGTTGAGAATACAAACTTTTTGGCAAGAAAAATTATGCCAAAGTGGAATTCTTTGATATATTTATATTTAATAATGTTAAATCGGGACTTAAAATCATACTTTACCAGTCAAACAAAGTGGTTTCCAAGCAAGATAAAAGTGTTATCTATGTAACGTCTATACCCATACCGAAAGTCCCGATGGGCAGAGGTTGGGCATACCTACAGTATAAGGCGTAAATGTACGCTTTCGTTTTGACGCTATAAGAACTTCCCCACTTCAAACTGATTGTCAAACAAAGCAATGCAGAACGCAATAGACTAAGCTTGCTTTAACTACCCATTTCTGTCATGTCCACACTTGCCTTCCTTAACCCTCAGACAACATAAGATGATATCCAGATAAAAGAACAAAGTCCCCCATGTTTTCCCCAATTCCGCATGGGTGGCCTGCAACATCAGCTATTACCGCATCAGGGTATTTCTTCAGTATGTTTTCGCTCTTCCTGCGCTTGGATTCAATTACAACCATCTATCAAAAACTTCTTTTCCAAAACGTTGAATAATGTCGGATTTAATTTGAGAGGAAAGATTGTCGCAACACCCTGAATGTATTATTAGTTGATTATCAGTATTATACGCTCTAAACGGTAGGAAAGTGTCCATATGGATTCTGATTAGATACGAAAAGGAAAAGATTTAACGTTTTTAACCTTTTGTTGCACCAGAATTACAGAAAATATGGGTGATGTGGGGTGGTTAGTAGTCACTCCATATGCCTTTTATTGCCACAATGGTTCATTTTCCCAACCAGAAGGAAAACCCAGGGCAGCCTTATCTACTTCTGGAAATGTAGCAAAAAGTCTGTTCATCTTATCAAGCATATCGTTATTTGGAGATATGATGTCAAGAAAGTACTTGATGATGCACATATCAAAGTACACTTTCAAAGGATCTGTCGGCAAGGTAATCCAAGGACGTGACATTCTGATTGGCATGGTAGCACGAATAGAGAACACCCTATTCCATTCACGTGCATGATGACAACATGAGTTTCTTGTTCTGTGATAATGGTAAGCCAAGATTCTTCCATACCTCTTGTTTTGAGAAGCTGCAATAACTCATGTGGGGTGGAATATGTTTTTATAAACGGAATCCTTGTTGCCATATACCCATAAAAACAAAAACGACCCGCACATTTGAGCATCGTTGAGAGGCTTGGCGGGTTCTCGTGCTGCAAAGATACGAATAATCATTGATAATACAAACTTTTTAGCAGAAAAAAAACTACCATAGTGCGACTTTCCCTGCAATTCCCAAGTCAATGGTTGCAGTTACTACACCCAATGCCTTGAACACTCTTCTCATAGTTGGAATAGTTATGCTATAACCTCTTTCCAATCGAGATATTTGCGCTCTTTTCACTCCGATACGCTCACCAAGTTGTTCTTGCGTCAAGTTCTGTTCTATGCGAGCTTTCTGTACAATTCAGCATCTTCGCTATAGATTTCTCATAACGTATATTTATACACGTAATCTCGCACGAATAAGATTCATTATAGCAGAACCTAATGTTCGTCTGTAGTCTAACATTACAAAAGACATTGTGAAACGTCTTTATATAGAACAGAATACTATCCAATATAGCAACAACAGATGAATATCACAACAGACAGAATATTTACAAGGGCTATTGCAGCATCGTGCGGACTACTGGCATACACAAGCATGTATGCCGGAAAGCCCGTTGCCGACTATAAGCCCAAGGACTACGTATGGACCACGCAGAGCCAGAACTCATCCGGTTCGATGCCTTGCGGCGGTCACGATGTGGGAATGAACGTGTGGGTGGAGAACGGCGACATACTCTTCTATGTTTCCAAAAGCGGAATGCTCGACGAGAACAACACTCTGCTCAAGGCTGGACGCTTCCGTCTGAACATAAAAGGACAACCGTTCAGCGGCACCGACTTCGAACAGCGGCTCTGTCTCAACGACGGTGCTATATATATAAAAGGTAAAGGCATTAGCATCCGCCTCTGGGCTGACGTATACCAGCCGAAGGTGTTTGTGGAGATGAACGCTACACATAAAGCCGACGCCACACTGAGCTATGAGTCGTGGAGATATAAAGACCGCCCCGTGACCAAAGCCGAATGTCAGCAAGGCTCCTACAAATGGAACATACCAGCCGACTGCACCACCTTTGCCGACTCCATCAAGGCTGCAAAAAACAGTATTGACTTCTGGCACACGAACCGCAGCTATACCGTTTTCGACTATACCGTAAGCCGCGAGGGACTCGATGCCATAAAGGATGAGTTATATAACCCCATAGGCGGAAAGACATTCGGCGGAAGCATCACTATGCCCGGCTTCAGGTTCACCGGCACGTCTACAGGCACCTACGCATCCACCGACTACAAGGCATGGCACTACAGCGCCACCGGCATCAGACAAGCTACCGTCAGCATCGACCTCTATACCGGCGAGACAACAAGCACCGCCCTGTCGGCAAAGAAATCAAAAGCACAGAGTACCAAGTGGTGGCACCAGTTCTGGCAGCGCAGCTTTATCACAGCCGAAGGCGAAGGAGCCACAATGGCACGCAACTATGAACTCTTCCGCTATATGCTCGGCTGCAACGCCTACGGCGAATATCCCACGAAGTTCAACGGCTCGCTCTTCACCTTCGACCCTGTATATGCCGACCCGAAATGCCCCTTCACTCCCGACTTCCGCAAGTGGGGCGGCGGCACCATGACGGCGCAGAACCAGCGCCTCGTATACTGGCCGATGCTCAAAAGCGGTGACACGGATATGATGAAGGCACAGTTCGACACCTATCTGCGGATGCTGCCCAACGCCACAAGGCGCACAAAGTTCTATTGGAACCACGACGGGGCATCATTCTCCGAACAGATAGAGAACTGCGGACTGCCCAACCCCACCGAATACGGCAAACACAAACCCGGCGACGACCCGGGCATGGACCGCAACGCATGGCTGGAATATCAGTGGGACACGGCTCTTGAGTTCTGTTCCATGATAATGCAGGCTCATAAATACAGCGGCATGGACATCGCGGAATATGAACCGCTGATACGCCAGACGCTCATCTTCTTCGACGAGCACTACCAGTACATAGCCAAGAAGCTTGGCGTAAAGCCGCTCAATGCCGACGGAAAACTGATGCTCTACCCCTCGTCGGGCTGCGAGACCTACAAGATGGCATACAACCCGTCGAGCGTAATTGCCGCACTGAAGACCGTGGCGGAACAATGGATAGAATACAAAGGCGACAGCCTCAACAACTTTCTCTCGCGCATCCCCCCTATCCCGCTACGCACAATAGAGGGCGACACATGTATCGCCCCTGCCATCGTATGGGCAAGAATCCAGAACATAGAGACGCCACAGCTCTATCCCGTCTTCCCATGGAGAGTGTATGGCATGGGCAGAGAGAATCTGCATATTGCACAAAACACCTACCTGAAAGACCCGCACGCCGTGGAGATGCACTCCACAAAGGGATGGAAACAGGACAACATCTGGGCGGCTTGCCTCGGACTGACCGACGAAGCCTTCAAGCTGAACCGGGAGAAACTCGCCGACGGGCCATACCGCTTTCCTGCCTTCTGGGACCCAGGCTACGACTGGGCTCCCGACTGCAACAAGGGCGGTGCGTCGATGATTGGCTTGCAGGAGATGCTGCTGCAGGAGAAACCCGACGGCGGACTGCTGCTCTTCCCGGCATGGCCAAAGAACATCAATGCCAAATTCCGTCTGAAAGCCACCGGCGGCAGGACGGTTGAAGCGGAAATAAAAAACGGAACAATAATTGAAAACAAATAAAGACATGAGACATATAACATTAGCTCTGCTTGCACTTGCATCCTTACAGGCTGAAGCAAAAATCACCATTACGCAGACTACCTGCAACTATCAGAAAGGACTTGCCGTAAGCAAGGGCGACGTGCGCTTCGGATGGCAAATGACATCCGACGTGAACAACGACTATCAGAAGGCTTACCAGCTTATAATAAAGGAGAACATCACCGGCAGACAGGTCTATGACTCCGGCAAGAAGAAATCCAAGGACAGCCAATTTATCTCCACCCCTGCCCTCACTCCTAACAGGCATGGCTACCTATGGCAGGTAAGGGTGTGGGACAAATCCGGCAAGCCGTCGGAATGGAGCCAGGCACAAGCCATACGCATCGTTGGCGACGAGATGGACAAGAGCCAATGGATCGGAGCCATAACAAGGAAAGACGCCAGGCTTCCAGAGGGCCGCTTCTCGAACGCTGAATTCAAGAAAGACTATTTCGTTGAGAAATGGAACCCCGTAGACACGCTCTCCTCCAAGAGCATCATCCTGCGCAAGGAGTTCTCCAATGGAGGGAAGACCATTACCGATGCCGTAGTATACGTCAGCGGCATGGGACACTACGAGATGCTCATCAACGGAAAGAAAGTGGGCGACAGCATGTTTGCCCCCTTATGCAGCGAATACAGCAAGACTATCTATTACAACACCTACGACGTTACCTCTCTGCTAAACAAGGATGGCAATGCGATAAACGTGCTCCTCGGCAACGGATTCTTCAACGTTCAGCGAGGCGACAGATACAGCAAGCTGATGACCAGCTTCGGTGCGCCGCAGATGACAGTGCGGATGGAGATAAACTATAGCGACGGCACGAGCAAGACCATCGTGAGCGACGGTTCATGGAAATACGCTCTCAGTCCCGTCACCTTCAACAGCATCTACGGCGGCGAGTCGTACGATGCCCGTCTGGTACAGGGCAAAGCCTGTATGCCGCACTTCGACGATTCGGCATGGAAGAATGCCGTACTTGTGGAAGGTGCCGGAGGCATTCTTGAACCGCAGACCGCACAGCCGATAAAGATAATGGAGCGCTTCGGCATCAAGGCATGGAACTATCTGCCTGCCGACTCCGTGGCTTCGGCATCGGAAAAGACCAAGCGCACGGTGTCGCCACATACCTTCATTGCCGACATGGGACAGAACCTCGCCGGATTCCCGGAGATAAAGGTGAAGGGCAGACCGGGACAGAAGGTGACAATGCTCGTATCGGAAAACCTGAACAAGCAGGGCGTGTGCGACCAACGGCAGACGGGTCGCCAGCACTACTATGAATATACCATAGGCAGCGACACCACAGAGACGTGGCATCCACGCTTCTCCTACTACGGCTTCAGATACATACAGGTGGAGGATGCCGTGCTCGAAGGCGAGCCAAACCCAGAAGGACTGCCCGTAATATCTAATCTGCAGAGCTGCTTCATCTACAACTCTGCCGAAGAAGGCTCGTCGTTTGAATGTTCCAACCCAATCTTCACACAGACCCACCGTCTGATAGAGCGTGCGGAGAGGAGCAACATGCAGAGCGTAATGTCCGACTGTCCTCACCGCGAGAAGCTTGGTTGGCTGGAACAGGACCATCTCGTCGGACCGAGTCTGTTCTACAATTTCGACATGACACAATTCTGTCCGAAGATAATCCGCGACATTACCGACACACAGAAGAGCGACGGCATGGTGCCGACCACGGCTCCGCAGTATGTGTCGTTCGGCAACCTCTTCGATGACTCTCCCGAATGGGGCAGCACGCTCATCATCATGCCGTTCCAGTATTACGAGCAGTATGGCGACAGCACTATCATCACACGCAACTACAATGCCATGTGCCGCTACGTGGATTATCTCACGAGCCGCTCCAAAGACGGCATAGTGAGCCACGGACTGGGCGACTGGTACGACGTGGTGGAAGGCGGCAAGTCGGGCTTCTGCCATAACACCCTTATTCCTCTTGTTGCCACAGCACATTACATCTACGACCTCAAGCTGATGACCTGCGCCGCAAGGATGGTGGGCAACAAGACAGACGAGACGAAATATTCCACATTATATAATAAGGTGGTGGAAGCCTTCAACAGGGAGTTCTATAAACCGGACTCCTGCTGCTACGGCACAGGTAGTCAGACATCCAATGCCCTGCCGCTGTTCCTCGGCATTACGGGCGAGAACAAAGAGAAAGTGTTGCAGTCGCTGATTGCCGACATAGAGAAGCATGGCAACCGCCTTACCACCGGCGATGTGGGCAACCGCTACCTCTTCATGGCACTCGCCCTGAACAACAAGGACGAACTTCTCTACAAGATGCTCAACCACTATGAGACACCGGGCTATGGCTTCCAGATAAAGCAGGGAGCAACAACACTTACCGAACAGTGGGACCCACGCCAGGGTTCATCGTGGAACCACCTGATGATGGGACAGATTGACGAATGGTTCTTCAAGCGTCTTGCCGGCATACAGAACATGCCTGGAACAAACGGTATGCGCCATCTGCTCATCTCCCCTACCCTCGTGGGCGACATGACATGCGTAAAAGGTTCTACAACCACGCTCTACGGAAAGGTAGAAGTAACATTCAACGACAATGGTCTATATGCAAAGATTCCTGTCGGCTGCGATGCAGAAATCGTCATCGGAAGTAGCTTCCGGATGAAAGTAGGAAGCGGAGAACATTATTTCTTCTTCAAGAAAAGCGGAGACACGACAAGTATATTTAAGATGGTAGACAACAAAAAGAAAAAATAAAGACTTCTTATCATAAAAGAAGTGAAAACAAAAGGTACACTATATCAAAAACAAAAGGAATACTATAACGGTTGAAGCGAAAGTAGAGACAAATATATTTTGAACGTTTAAACCCTAATTTCAACCGTTTGTTCCACGTATAGAGCCGTTTGTTCCATAAAACGGAAAAAAGCATTTGGCTACTTGACAGACATTCACTATCTTTGTGCTGTGATTTCAACAGATAATTACATCATAAAGATAGTGAATTTTTATTAACCCAAAAACAATAAAACAAACATGAAAAGGAATTTTTATAATTACAGTAGGACTTTGGCAAATATGGGATTAGCCGTAGCTACAGCACTTGCCCTTACTACAAGCTTCACTTCATGCAGCAGTGACGATGACGATTGCAACTGTTCCGGGTCAGGAAACACTGCAGCTGGCGTTATAGAAACAAAAACAGGCGAGAAGATGCGCATCACAGAGGTTGGCAATATAAGATACAGCTACAACGACAACGGTACACTGGCATCATTCGGCAGTACAAGTGATTCGTACGAGGTTAGCTACAACCCATTTACCATCACACAGATAAATAGCGGTAACGGATATTCCGACAAAGACGTTTTCAGCAATATACACACCAACAGCGGCGGTTACATTACCAGTCTCTCCAACAAATACGACTACGAAGGCAAGGAAGACGAAGAACATGGAACCGGCAAAATTAGCGTCAGCTACAACGGCAACGGCAACATAACAAGAATGAAAGGCAGCGGTTCCGGTGTCTATATCGAAGACGGAGACAAGGAGAAATACAGTTCGTCGTTCGACTATGTCTTCACATGGAACGACGGCAAGCTCATAAAGGCCGTATACACATTTGTTGAAGACGGCGAGAAAGACGTGGAAACATACATCTACGACTACACCAACGCAGAGAAAAATTTAACACTCCAGTATATACCAAACTTCATGAGCGTCGACGATAACGATTTCTTAGGTGCCCTGTTCTGCATCGGCTACATGGGCAAGGGTCCGTCTCTGTTACCGTCCGGCGTAGATTATATAAGCAAGGACGATGAAGGAACTGAAGAGCGTTATTACGACTGCATATACTATACAAATAACGACGGCACAGTATATAGATATACAGGCATGACAAGCGGATACATAGCTTACGACAACGTTGAGAAAACCACACCGAAGGCTATAGCCAAGAGAGCGTCAGCCACAAGAAGCACCAAGAAGAGCATCTTCAGAAATATACACAACAGATTCAAGAACAAGACCTCTGTTGCCAAATAGAATAGACAACATGTCAAGTCGCTGACTTGACAGAAACTTAATAGAGAATATATAATATGCGTCAATCCCCGGCTTTCTCCCGATGAGTCTGCCGGGGATTTCTTATATAGCCCAAACAGCATTTCAAGGAAGTACGACAGCCATCCTCCAAACAACAGAGCTGATGTGCGTAACATTACGAACAGGAAGAAAACGTTAAAATAACACATAAAAAACCGCCACATAGCGGATATTAGAAGTAAAAAGAGTAATTTTGCAGTCCATATTGCTCTATAACAAACAGCAGTAGCGGTTTACAGGAAAAGAACACATTGCATTTCATAACGATAAAGTGAGAAAGAAATCCACTATAATCATATTGCTCTTGACATTCATCCTTGTCGTTGCGGGCGCCTACATGCCGGCGGCAAGGAAGGACAAGAGACAGAAAACGAACAAAGACTCCATAGCCCTCGCCGACACGCTGGGGCAAGATTCCATCATACCCGTAGCGGACAACAACGAACCCGATACTACTCTTATGGACTCGCTTGCCCTCGCCATCTATCGACACAACAAACAGGTGGACGACTCCATACGTCTTGACAGCATAAACAGGGCTAAGTCTACCGGCGTAGACGCACCGGTGAAGTTTGCGGCAGAAGACTCTATGGTATATCGTGCCTCCGACAAACTCGCCTTCCTATACGGCAATTCCAACGTCAACTATCAGAACATGAACCTTACGAGTGCTGACATAACAATGAATATGGACAGCAGTCTCGTTCATGCCACAGGAACGAGAGACACCACAGGTGCCCTGCAGGGCAGACCGGTGTTCAAGATGGGCGAGACGCAATACGACAGCGACACGATAGCCTTCAACTTCAAAACAAAGAAAGGATTTATCAACAACGTATATACGGCACAGGAAGACGGTTTCCTTACCAGCTTGCGCTCAAAGCGCAACGACAAGGGAGAGCTGTTTCTTGAGCACGGACGCTATACCACCTGCGACGCTGAGCATCCTGACTTCTACATCGCCCTCTCAAGGGCTAAGGTGCGCCCTGGCAAGGATGTGGTGTTCGGACCGGCATATCTTGTAGTTGCCGACGTGCCGCTGCCGCTGGCTGTGCCATACGGATTCTTCCCATTCTCAAAGAGCTATTCCAGCGGATTCATCATGCCTACCTATGGTGATGAGAACGCCCGCGGCTTCTATCTCCGCGACGGTGGCTACTACTTCGCCATCAGCGACAAATGGGACCTCAAGCTTTTAGGCGAGATTTACACCAAGGGCTCATGGGGCATCTCTGCGGCAAGCAACTACCGCAAGAGATATAAATACAACGGTAGCTTCTATTTCAGCTATCAGGACACGAAGAATGGCGACAAGGGAATGCCGGACTTCACCGAGCAGGAGAGCTTCAAGATTCAATGGAGCCACCGACAGGATGCCAAGGCCAACCCCTTCAGCTCGCTGTCGGCAAGCGTAAACTTCGCCACTTCAAGCTATGAGCGCAACAACCTGACGAGTATGTATAACCCACAGTCGCTGACACAAAGCACACGAACGTCAAGTGTCAGTTGGACTACCACATTCTCAAGTTTAGGCATGACCATCAGCGGAACGACAAACCTCAACCAGAACATGCGCGACTCCACCATAGCCCTCACGCTGCCAGACCTCAACATCTCCGTAAGCCGCTTCTATCCTTTCAAGCGCAAGCGAATGGTCGGCAAGGAACGTTGGTACGAGAAGATTTCATTGAGCTATACAGGTAGCCTCCGCAACAGCATCGACACAAAGGAAGACCTGCTGATGAAGTCGAACATCGTAAAGGACTGGCGCAACGGTATGCAGCACAGCATTCCTATCAACGGAAACTTCACCTTATTTAATTATATAAACATCAACCCGTCGGTGAACTTCACCGACCGTATGTATACAAACAAGGTGATGCAGAGTTGGGACGCTGAAAGACAGACCGTTGTAAGAGACACCACATACGGCTTCTACAACGTTTACAACTGGTCGATGAGCGTCAGCGCATCCACCAAGCTGTATGGCTTCTGGGTTCCGAGCAGAAAGATATTCGGCGACAAGATACAAGCTATACGCCACGTCATCACTCCGCAGGTATCCTACAGCTATGCTCCCGACTTCGGCACAAGCCGCTACGGATATTATGAGACATACCAGAAGACCGATGCCCAGGGCAATGTCACACTCGAACAGTATTCTCCCTACAGCGGCGGTATGTTCGGCGTGCCGGGTAAAGGACGAACGGGAAGCATCTCTATGTCGCTCTCCAACAATATAGAGATGAAGGTGAAGTCTGACAAAGACTCCACCGGCTTCAAGAAACTCAGCATCATCGACGAACTGGGAGCAAACATGTCTTACAACACGGCGGCTAAGGAGAAACCGTGGAGCGACCTCTCCATGAATATCCGTCTGAAATGGTGGAAGAACTATACCTTCAACATGAATGCCGTATTCGCCACCTATGCCTATGAACTTGATGCCAACGGCAATCCGTACGTAGGCAACCATACGGAATGGGGCAAAGGACGCTTCGGACGATTCCAAGGCATGTCGCAGAACATATCATATACTCTCACTCCGGAAAAGATAAAACGCTTTTTCGGAGGCGGCGACGACAACGACCGCAACAGGAACAACGACGATGACGACGACACAGGTGTGGAGACTAACGTCGACGACGACATGATAAAGGCACAGAACGGAGCCAAGAAGAAGTCGGCAAGCAAGGCTGAGACCGACGAAGACGGATACATGAGATTCTCCATCCCTTGGTCTGTAACCTTCGGATACGGAGTTACGATGCGCGAAAACACCAGCGGCAAGTTCAACAAGAAGACCATGCGCTATCCGTATAAGTTCACCCAGAACCTGAACTTCAGCGGTAACATACGCATCAGCGACGGTTGGAACATCAGCTTCTCTTCCGGCTACGACTTCGAGGAGCACGATCTGTCCATGACAACAGCTTCGCTGCAACGCGACCTGCATTGCTTCAGCATGAGCTGCTCTGTGGTTCTCGCTCCTTACACATCATACAACTTCTCGTTCCGATGCAACGCCGCCACTCTCACCGACGCTCTCAAATACGACAAGCGCAGCGGCTACAGCAATGCCGTGCAGTGGTATTAAAGAAGAGACAAACCGGCACCACAGACATTGACATATACAGCAATCCCTCTCATCAAGGCAACGATGCCGATGAGAGGGATTGCTTTTCTGTACGCCCTATCGGGCATTTACCGATTACTCAAAGTAATAGAGGAATGTAGCCACACCCTCAAGTGCCTTCTTGCCAGACTCTTTGATTTCGATGCGGAACTTGATTTCAGCCTTTGTCACACCACGCAGGTTGGCAATAGACTGCAGGTCGGTGACGAGACGGATGCTCTCGCCAGACTTAACAGCCTGTCCGAACTTCATCTTGTCCATACCGTAGTTTACCATCATCTTCAGGTTGTTAACCTTGATAATCTGGTTCCACAGATATGGAAGCATTGACAGCGTGAGATAGCCGTGGGCGATAGTTGTCTTGTAAGGACTCTCTTCCTTTGCCTTCTCTGTGTCCACATGTATCCACTGGTGATCGAGAGTAGCGTCAGCAAACATATTGATGCGCTCCTGCGATAGTTCTACATAGTCTGATGTTCCGAGATTCTTGCCAAGATAAGCAGCAAACTCGTCGTAGTTGTTGATAACCAATTGTGCCATTTTTGTATTTGTTTTATTTAGTTGAATAATCCTTTTTCGTTATTTTCACTTCATACAGCTTCAGTCCCTTATGCTTCTCCGAATAGAACGTATACTGGAAGTTGTAGCCTGCATCCTTATACGGACGCACGGCGGTGTTGCCCTTCAGTCCCTCCACCATGTCCTTCTTCATGTCGGTGTTCCGGATTGCCGTAGTGTCAGCCAGTCCGCTTATCGTCATGCAGTAATGAAGAGTAAGTGTCGCCTTGTCAAAGACCATACTGTCGGTAGTTATTCCGTTACCCAACTTCATCGGACAGTTCTTTCTTGTAAACTCCTGTGCTTCTCGCGCCGCACGGTCTTCAAGACTCTCCTGACAAGATACTGCAAGCATTGCAGCTGCGGCAGCAAACAAAATAATCTTCTTCATAATATAATACGTGTTCTACTATAATCATTTTTGCAAAGTTACAAATAATATCCGTAATATTCATCTTTTCTGCACTTTTAAAAGGTAATTGTGCAACAATTTAGAAAAAATGTGATCCGGATGGAAAATTCGTTCGATTCGGTTTATTCGTGTTCAAAAATAACATCCGTGTGAAGAATACTTATCTCCATGTCCTCAGGGAAAATCATCTGTGTTCATCTGACGTAATCTGCGGGAGAATAATACTATAAATAATCCTCGCGTGAAAAAATATTTTTTTATCTGTCATTCTGTCATTTTATTATGTAACACTCTGATAATAAAGAAGATAGCATACTGACAGATTTGTAAATATTTACAATATCTGTCATTTACCTGTCATAAAATGTAAACGAATCGTTTAATTTATCATTAAAAATAAATGATTTTTGTGTAATAATCATATAAAAACCGATGTTTCGCTCCATTAAAATTATATTTCAGCCTAATTATCTCATATTTTAACGTTGAAATTGGAAATATTTGCTTGTTTTTCTTGAATTTCGGCAAAAAGAATTAGTATCTTTACAACGTAATAAGACAAGTCATAAGTCCCTGGTTTTTGAGTCGTAAGTCCCTGGTTTTCGAGTCATAAGTCCATGACTTTTGAGTCGTAAGTCCATGACTTTCATACCGTAAGTCCATGACTTTCATACCGTAAGTCCATGACTTTTCATGTCGTAAGTCCATGACTTTTCATGTCGTAAGTCCATGGGGCGTAAGTCTATGTATAAGACACTCGATAATCCCGAACTGGGGTATATATAGCTCATACGACACTGTAACGGGTTTGAAATACCTTCTTCACCATAACGTAACGCCGATTATAGTCTCCATATCAGCAGTTTGGAGTAATTTTGCACAAGAAATCAATTTGTAATCATTATGAAGGATAATCAACGATCCGCATTTAAGAATTTGAAGAAGAGTTTGGGACAGGATGACAAACTCGGACAACTGGTATTAGACTTTGCTATCAGAAAGACCACCGGCAGCCGCGAAGACCTGAACGGTGTGTTCTATTCAAAAAACGGCAGACATGTAATCATGGCTTCCAAGAGCCTCAGTGGCAAATATGATGTCTGCGAAGGCACACGCGAGATTGACGCTGACGCCTTTTGGGGATGTGCCTACCTGACGGAGATTTCTTTGCCGGAGAGTATCGAGAGCATCGGTCATGAAGCCTTCGGCAGATGTATCTCACTGAAGAAGATTACGATACCACGGTCTGTAGTACGACTTGGCAGCAACCCGTTCATTGGTAACACGGAACTGGAAGTGAGCAGTCTGTCGCCAAACGTAACTACCGACGGCAAGGCGGTATTCACCAACGGAGGCAAAACCCTCGTCTCTTTCATCTCCAAAGATGCCGAATACACAGTGCCCGAGGGAGTGGAGACGATTGCCGAAAAGGCTTTTTCAAAGAACAAATTCATCAAGAATGTACATTTCCCTGACAGTCTCAGAATCATCGACGACGAGGCGTTCTTCGACTGCGACGCTCTTGCTGCAGTGAAGATTCCTGCTGGCGTAACCAACATAGGAGTATGCGCCTTTGCCGACTGCGAAGCATTGAGAAGCATGGAAATATGCGGCATTCCTGAAGTCATCAAGCGCAGCATGCTGAGCGGATGCGACGACATACGCACCATCTCCATCCCAACCCACAGCACAAAGCACTTCAGCAAACTGGCTGCCGACTACGAAGACCGCATTGTGGAGCGGACAGACAACAGCACAGCAAAACCTGCCGACAAAGAGACTGCCCCAGAAACAGCCAAGGGAAAAACGAAGCATACCGACAAAAAGAATGCAAAACACTCTGACAAAGAAGATGCGGAGTCTAAAGACAAACAGACAACCAACAAGAAGAGGAAATCACCAATGTATAAATAAATAATCTATAGAAATATGAAAGACAAAGACTTTAAGAATTACTACGTTGACAGAGACATCAGCTGGATGTACTTCAACCACCGTATACTGAAGGAGGCACAGAAAGACAATGTGCCTCTCCTTGAGCGTCTGTCGTTCCTTGGCATCTACTCCAACAATCTCGATGAGTTCTTCCGTGTACGAATGGCATCACTGAACCGACTCCTCGAATCCGCAGACAAAAGTGCAAAGAAGGAAAAGGAACATCTGAAGAGCACCATCAAGACGATAAACAAACTGAACAACATATACAGCAAGGAATATACCGAAACGACCGACGATGTGTTCACACAACTTGAAGAGCATAATATAAGACTGCTCAACGAAGAGAAACTGAACGACGAACAGAAACAGTATATCAAGGATTTCTACTACGACAAGCTGAACGGTTCCACCAACCCGATATGGCTGGAGAACATTTCTGAAATCGGCAAGCTGCAGGACAACAGGATTTATCTCATCGTGAAAAGAACCGAGAAGGAGGATACCTTCGGCAAGAAACCAAAGACGGACTATGCCATTGTGAAGGTCCCCGACAGTGAGTTCGGACGCTTCATCGTATTGCCTCCCTCTGACGGATACCAGAACACCATCTATCTCGATGATGTCATACGCTTCTGTCTGCCGCTGATATTCATCGGATTCAAGCCAAGCTCTTTCGAGGCTTATTCTTTCAAGTTCACAAAGGATGCCGAGATGGAAATGGATAACGACTCCGACTACGGCATGCTGCAGCTGATAGCAAAGGGTGTGAACAGCAGAAAGCGTGGAGAGCCGGTGCGCATCATCTACGACAAGCTCATGCCGAAGGATATGCAGAAGAAGATTATGGCACGCCTCAACGTGGAGCATCTCGATGCTGCCCTTCCAAGCGGTAGATACCAGAACCATAAGGATTTGATGAAGTTCCCTGACTTCGGACACAGCGAACTGAAATTCCCTAAATGGAAACATGTCATGAAGGAGGAGTTTCTCAGCAAAGAGAGCATTCTGAAACAGATCAGGGAGAAAGACAGGTTCATACATGTGCCTTACCACTCTTTCGATGCCTACATCAGAGTGCTGCGTGAGGCGGCTCTCAATCCCGACGTGAAGGAGATAAAGACAACCCTCTACCGACTGGCAAACGACTCCAAGGTTGTAAAGGCTCTTGTGTGTGCTGCACGCAACGGCAAGAAGGTGACTGCCGTAGTGGAACTGCTCGCTCGCTTCGACGAGAAGAGCAATATCAAGTGGAGCAAGCGCATGCAGGAGGAAGGAATAAACGTGATATATGGCGTGGAGGGACTGAAGGTTCACTCCAAGCTCCTGTATATCGGCTCCAAGAAAGGTAACATCGCCTGCATCGGCACTGGCAACTTCCATGAGGGAAATGCCAAGGTATACACCGACTACCTCATGATGACGGCAAGAAAGGAACTGGTAAGCGAGGTGGACCGCGTGTTTGACTTTATCAATCGTCCTTTCTCACAGCCACGATTCCGCGAACTTCTCGTATCGCCGAACTCCATGAAGACAAAGCTTCTGCAGCTTATCAACACGGAGATAAAGAATGCGAAAGCAGGCAAGGAGGCTTGGCTGAAGATAAAGATAAACCATATCACGGAGCGCGACATGGTGGAGAAACTGTATGAGGCTTCGCAGGCTGGAGTAAGGATTGACCTGCTTATAAGGGGTAACTGCTCTCTCGTGCCGGGAGTGCCGGACATCAGCAACAACATACGTGCCGTGGGTATCATAGACCGCTATCTGGAACACTCCAGAATAATCATTGCATGCAACGGCGGACTGCCTAAATACTATATAGGTAGTGCCGACTGGATGCCGCGCAACCTGCTCAACCGCATAGAGGTATACACTCCGGTTTACGACCTCGACATGCAGCGCGACCTGCTTCGCACCGTTGAATATGGTCTTGAGGACACCTGCAACGGCAGACTCATCGACGGAAAGGGCAACGACATGATACAGACTATTGTCGACGAAAAGCCGTTCCGCTCACAGGAGGAATTATACAACGCATATTTATGACAAGTTAACGAGTTAACAAGTTGACGAGTTGACGAGGAGATTTGCATTACTCGTTAAAGGTTTGCGAACAGCGATTATCAAGGAAAACTAATCTCCTTGTCTACCCGTCAACTCATAAAAACAAAAAGAAATGAAGAAAATCAACGATAAAGAGAACATTAGCTATAGTTTTGACATATCTTTCAATATGGCAGCCATCGACATAGGTTCTAACGGTGCGCGACTGCTTATAAAGAACTTCTTCCGCAAGAACGGCGAGGGGGAGCCTAAGATATCGAGGGTAATGTATATGCGTGTGCCGCTCCGTCTGGGAAAGGATGTTTTCACTCTTGGCAAGATTTCCAAGGAACGTGAGGAGAAGATGACCTACATGCTGAAGGCTTTCAAGCAGATTATGAAGCTCAACGATGTTGTCACCTTCCGTGCCTGTGCCACCTCTGCCATGCGCGATGCAGAAAACGGAGAGAAGGTGCTCAAACGGTTGCATAAGGAGACGGGCATAAAGATTGAGATAATAAAAGGACAGGAGGAGGCTCAGCTGCTTTGCAACAATATCATTGAGAATCAGGAATGCAAGACAGGAGACTTTGCCTACATCGATGTCGGCGGCGGCAGCACGGAGGTTTCGCTTCTGCATAACGGACTCCTCGTACATAGCCGTTCATATAATATCGGTACTCTGAGAATGCTCAACGGCAAAGTGTCAAAGGACGACATTGAGGCTATGAAGAGCGAACTGTCTCAGTATGCCAACGAGATTAAGGACATCAGTCTTATTGGGTCGGGTGGTAACATCAACAAGCTGTTCAAGCTTGCCCATACGAAGAAGGACAAGAAGGAGATAAAGACAACAGAGATTCTTGACCTCTACAACAAGCTAAAGCCGCTCAGCATAGAGGAGAGGATTGCACAATATGGTCTGAAGACCGACCGCGCCGATGTAATCATCCCTGCTGCTGAGATATACATGACTGTTGCCGAGGCTCTCGGTTGCGACACTATCCTCGTTCCTAACATCAGTCTTGCCGACAGCATCATCGACTACGAATACAGATACTTCGGTGAAAACAGACAGTAAGAATCTTATTTCTTCTCGAAATGCTGGTAATCCTTTTTACTTCTCCAGTTTCCTCCCCACATAAACCCATGCTCTATGAAAAGGCGATAACACAAATCGCCTTTCTCTATTTTATAACTGAAAGACTTCGAACGGTCTGCATACCGCCGTCCCTTTTCCGGATCAACACTCACCGTACCGTTCCTCCTCTTTGCCACACACGGATTATATAGCGGATTGATGTCCACCGCCCTACCCCGGCTGTGATTCGACAACACCTTCGAGCCGGCAACAAAACGGTAGTTGAAACATGATGTGTTGTTTGCCTCCATAGAGCATTTGTCATCCGCTCCATAGTTGTCAATCAGCACCATGCGCTCTATCGGATATTTGGCATTGAAGAGTTTTCTGAAGATATCCACCAAGTCACCCGATATCCCCTTGTCGCAAACAAGCTCGCCAATACATATCTCTCCCCGGAGATTATAATGCAGCACCCTGACGTAACGCAGATCCGCTCTCCTTACCGTACAGTTCTTCTTGTACGTCTTTCCTTTCATCCTCGCAAAGACATTGTCTGGAATGGCTGTCGCCATAAAGCACTTGTCAATGCCATAGTCCACGACTTCCTTATACGTCACCTTCTCTCCTGCCCGCCATGCCGACAGGGCATCGGTTGCGGCAAAGGAGTGGAGTGTAGCAACAATGAAAAGTATGATTATAAAGAGTTTTTTTTGCATAACGTGAATGATATTTTTTCTTAGCTTTTCCATCTCCATTTCTTTTTCAGCACATGTCCTATCTTTGAGAATACGAATGTAAAATGCTGTGTAGGCAACGACTTTCCTGCCACGATAAGTATCACGGCAGTAAGGATAAGGATAATGCCGATGCCGAGACGTAGGGTGAAAGCCTCACCAAACACGAAGATACCGATACATACTGCCGTTATCGGTTCCAAGGCTCCCATTACGGCAGTCGGCGTGGAACCCACATTATGAACGGCGATAACCATCAGTATCAGCGATATTATGGTAGGGAACACCGCCAGCACCATGGCATACACCCACATCGTCACCGTAGTAAGCGGCTGAATCCTTGTATCTTCTCCCATAAACGAATAGGCAAGGAGCAACACCGTGCCTATCAGCAATACATAGAAAGTAAGCTTCACCGACGACATTATCAATGCCGACTTGTTCACCACGATGATATACACGGCATAGGTCAACGATGATGCCATAACGAGCAACACACCGACAGTAGACAGCGTGGCACCGTCGCCCCCCTTATACAACAGACTTATTCCGCCAAGGGCAAGGGCAATGGAGATTACCGTTATAGACGTTACCTTCTCTTTGAAGAATATCGCCATCATTACTGCCACCATAACGGGATATACGAACAATAGCGTAGAGGCAATACCTGCATCCATAAAGTTGAAGCTGCCAAACAGCGTCAGCGACGATACGACCATCAATACTCCCAACACCGAAAGCACCGCAAATTCCCGTCTGGTTATGGCAAACGATTTCTTTTGCGCCAGCATTATAAGGGCAAGGATTGTCGTTGCCAGTCCGTAGCGATAGAATATCACCGAGTTTACATTCAGTCCTTCCTGATAAAGATTCAATGCGCCAAGCGGATTCATTCCATAGCTTATGGCAGCGAAGACACCACAGATAGTACCTTTAATTTTAGAGTTCATTTCCTTTTCTTGTTTTCCTGGTTGTTAAATTCATTATTTCTATATCCAGTTTTTCTATTCTTCACTCTTTATTTCCTTGTTCTGTTTGCTTCCATCAGCCGTTCCAGATTCTCCTTCTCTCCTACCACCCATATCGTGTCATCTTTATAGAAGCGCTGATTGGGTGCGAGCATCGACAGGTTCTCCTCACCTTCCTCCATACCGACAACCATACAGTCGTAGATATCCCTGATGCCACATTCGGAGAGCGTCTTTCCAAAGAACTGTCCGTCTTCGCTGATTACGAGCTGTCTCAGTTTCATCTCTCTCTTCTCTATGTTCGGGTCTTCGGGATGAAGGTTGTTCTTCAACGCCTTGCTGAGAGCTGTCAGCTGTTCGTCGCTGCCGATAACCTGTATCTTGTCGCAAGGATATATACGGTCGTCGCCGCTTGGAATGTTTATCCTTTGTCTGCCTCTCAGAATACTGCTCACGTTAACGCCGAACTTGCTTCTCAGCTGCAATTCCTCCAACGTCTTTCCTGCCCACAGAGAATCCTCCGGCACGTCGAAGTCGGAGATATGTATATCCCTGTCCAACAGATGTCCGGCATATAGCGGACGCTTATGTCCATACACCTGCGCCTTGATGTCTCTCGACCTCAGATTGAGCAGGAACATACGCTCCATGCGGATGCTCCTCCTCTTGAGTCTGCGCGACAGTACCATCAGCATTACCACCACCACGGCAATGACAATCATTACGGCATTGGTGAACCGTGTCAGATAGTTGCATATATAGAAGACGAACATCATGGCTATTATAAAGCGCACCACTATTGTTGCTATAAGTGCGGCATGGTTCATCCTGCTCTCGTTCCACAGCTGTTTGAACTCCTCGCTATGGTTCTTCTTCATCACCATAGCCCTCAGGAACGGGGAGATGAAGAGCACCGTAGCCAGTCCGCATACTGCATTCGCCCACCAGTGTGGCAGCATCTGTCGGAGCGGCACAAGGGCAACGGTAAACATCAAGGCTATCACGGCAATGGATAGTATGGAATATATCACCACTATCTTTGTCAGTTGCACTACAAGACTGCGCCAGTTTCCATGCGGAGCTGCCGACGGATGGCTGATAGCCAGCTCGTTCAGCATGTGTATGATGTTCTTTGGCAGTCTCTTCTCCAGTCGGTTGTATGCCGGTGTTGACAGCCTTATCATATATGGTGTGAGGAACGTTGTTATTACCGACACCGCCACCACTACAGGATACAGGAAGTTACCGATGACGCCGAGCGACAGCCCCAACGATGCTATGATAAACGAGAACTCTCCTATCTGCGCCATTGAGAAACCACATTGCATAGCGGACTTCAAAGACTGTCCGCTGATGAGGAAGCCGAAGGAGCCGAACACAGCCTGTCCGACAAGGATGGTCAGCACAAGTACCATAATCGGCACACTATAGTCTACCAATATCTTCGGGTCCACGAGCATACCCACTGACACAAAGAACACAGCTCCGAAGAGGTTCTTCACCGGTTCCACGAGCTTTATTATCTTCTCCGCCTCCACCGTCTCGGCAAGGATGGAACCCATAACGAAGGCACCGAACGCACTACTGAAGCCCACCTTGGTAGAGATGACTGCCATGGCGCAGCATAGTCCGAGTGCGATGATAAGCAGCGTCTCATTGTTTATCAATGTCCTTGACGAGCGCAGCAGCCACGGTATAGCAAAGATGCCAACCACAAACCACAACACGAGGAAGAAACCAATCCTCACCACGCTGCCCACCATCTGTCCGCCGTCGAGGTTTGCCCCAGAAGCCAATGCCGACAGCATCACCATCATCACGATGGCAAGCATATCTTCAAGAATAAGCACGCTCATCACCATGCTGGCAAAGCGTTGCTGCCGCAGTCCGAGGTCGTCAAAAGCCTTATATATAATAGTGGTGGAACTCATGGCAAGCATTCCTCCGAGAAAGATGCAGTCCATACGTCCCCATCCGAAGCTGTGGCCCACAATCATGCCGAGTGCCATCATACAGAATACGATGGCACACGTGGCAATGATGGGCGAAGACCCCATCTTGAGTATTTTCTTGAAAGAGAAGTCAAGTCCCAGCGAGAAGAGCAGGAACATCACTCCGATGTCCGCCCACGTATGTATGTCGGCAATGTCCACCACCGACATAGTGTAAGGCATGTTGGGACTTACCAAAAAGCCAGCAACCACATATCCGAGGACAAGTGGCTGCTTGAGTCGTTTGAAGATGATTGTCACTATCCCTGCCACGACAAGGATTAGTGCAAGGTCTTTAATCAAGTGAGGTAATTCGCTCATACAGTTTCCGTCATATTAAACATAATATATGAATATGGCGCAAAGGTACAAACTAAAATCGTGATAAACAAAAATGTAATAGAATTATATGATTTGGTCTTTTGTTGCTTTTCTGTATCCCATCAAGCCATACCACAATATGACAAGCTCACAGAACAAAGGTAACAGCCATGTATATTGCCATGACCCCATACTGTCGGCAAGCATTCCTTGCAGTACTGGGAAAACAGCTCCACCAAAAACTCCCATCATGAAAATACCTGAAGCCTTTGAAGTATATTCCTTCAAACCGTCAACCGAAAGAGTGAATATACAACTCCACATCACACTATGGAAAAGTCCCACGGCAGCCATCAGCCATAGATTTTCTGTAAGCAGCGATATTGTCATAAGAGATATTGCTGCCAGCGTAACAGTAATCAGCATCGGACGCGGAGCAACATTCTTCAATCCGGCAGACACAGTTCTTCCTACCAGGAAACCTCCCCAATAAAGCGTGGCAAGAAGAGCCGGCGACCAATCGTACCCCTGCTTCATCAAATCCATAGCATGCAGATTCATATTATTCCCCACACCAACTTCTGTTCCTACATAAAAGAATATGGTGATAACTCCATATTTGAGATGACGGAACGACCATATACTGCGCCGAGGTTTGTCTGACGCATTTTCTCTTGTTCCTTCAATATCCGGAAGATTTGCTTTTGATGTCGTCCATGTGGTGAATGCTATTACAAGCACCATTACGAGGAAAGGCAATGTCAGCTGGCTGGCAGAAACGCAGTCAAGAGAGACTCCGGCAAACATAACTCCCGTAACAAAAAACGGAGCTATAGTAGTGCCTATTGAATTTACAGCACAGGTGAAGTTCATTCGTTGGACTGTCTGCGTTCCGGGCAAAGGATATGCTGCTATGTATGGATTTATCACCACCTGAAGCATTGCGGCAGAAGTACCCATAAGATAAGAACCCAACAAGAAAACGAAATAGCCTATCGGCACCATGTCACTTCCAATACCAATCGTCACATCACTGCAATATTCAGCACACAGCGCAGAGGCAAGATAAAAGGCGACTCCAATTACCATAACTATCATTGAGCGTATAAGAGTCTTCTTATATCCAAGTCTGTCTATCATTCGTCCTGTTTTTGAACTGTTCAGCAAGTAACCAAGGAAAAAAGAGAAAGAGACAAGTGTAGCCAGGGAGTTTTTGTTTTCCGTTACATCACTCAAAAATGCAATCTTCAATGGTCCCTGACACTGTCCGTTTACTGTGGTAAGGAATCCAACAATAAAATACACGAATGTTAGGAGCAGAAACGGACCGGCGGTCTTTATTAATATTGATGTTCTCATTTTTCAGCAATTTATAAGTTAAAAACAGACAATAAGCTTTACACTATCTGGAATTCAAAGGTCTATGCCTTGAATTCCAGATAACAATCCCTGCTTACAATATCTCTTCCTCAAGAACCTTCATCGCACCACTATTCTTGATGTCAGACGACATCCTTTCATATAGACTTACAAAGCCAGCGGCACTCTTAATATCTGTGCTGGTAAATGCCGATACACCAAGGAAGTCTGTCACATTATCGCTCTCTATGAGCTTCCAGTCAGCAGCCGTAAGCCAAGGGTCGGCAACTTCAAAAGCCTCACCATTGTCGTCTGTCTTGTATTTCAGATAATGACGGTATGCAGCAAAGAGATATGCCACACGCTTCAGTTCCACACGCTTGCCGTCGGCATCGTCGGCAATCATCTTTTCAAGATTAGGCATCACATATACAGGGAACTTGCTTGCACCGTCGAAGCACAAACGTGCCACCTGGTCGCTCACCATGCGGTTGCCGAAACGCTCCACAAGTGTCTGCTTGTATTCTTCCAAGTCGGTATCTGCCGGTGCCGGAACGTATGGCGTGATATCCTCATCCATAAAGGCACGTACAAACTTCTTTATCCTCTCGTCGTGCATGGCAGCATCCACCTTACGATAGCCGCCGAGGAATGAAGGATAGGAAAGCAGAGTGTGTGAGGCGTTCAGCAGACTGAGCTTCATATTCTCGAATGCCGTGACATCATCTGTCATCTGTGCGCCAACCGTCTCCCATTCGGGTCTGCCGGCAGCAAAATCGTCTTCCACTACCCATTGTATGAAATCCTCACAATATACCGGAGCCTCATCACTTGTGCCATTCTGTTTGTTCAGTCGTTCTATATCATCGGGACGAGTGGCTGGGGTTATACGGTCAACCATTGAGTTAGGGAATGTCACATTATCTTTCATCCATGCGGCAAGTTCCGCATCCTGATTCTCCACGAATGTCATGAATGCCTTGCGTGCCGTATTTCCATTGTGCTGCAGATTGTCGCAGGAAAGAATCGTTATAGGACCATTGCCGGCGGCTTTGCGGCGACGCAATCCCTCAGCTACATATCCGAATGCCGTCTGGGGCTGCTTCGGGTTTCTGATGTCGTGTGCCACCTGTTCATTGTCGAGCATGAACTCTCCCGTCTGTCGGGAAATGTTATATCCTCCCTCAGTAATGGTGAGAGTTATTATCTTGATGTCTTTGCAGGCAATCTTGTCGAGAATCTTCTCTTGTTCCTCAATGCCCCAATAGAGTTCTACAAGCGAACCTATTTTATATACGTTGATACTGTCGTCACGTCCACAAACCGTCAGCGTGTATTCGCCATTCTGTTTCTTCAGGGCATGATAGAGATGCTCATCACACGGAAGAATCATCGCTCCGCATATTCCCCAGTTCTGCTGTTCGTTGTTCTCAAGGAGTTTGTTTGTCATATACTCCAGATGAGCACGATGAAAGTTGCCTACTCCAAAATGCAGTATACCTGCCTTTACCTGATTGCGGTTATAAGAATAACCATTAACATTGTTTGCCATAGAATTTCAAGTTATTACGTTTGATAAATTGTTTCTGGTGGCAAATATATGGCTAATTCATTATATGTCAACACAAAAGAGAGATATAAAATTCTGCAAACGTTCCCGCAATCGTTCCCAAAATCTGCAAACGTTTGAAATCCGTTCAGTCTTCTTTTTCTCCCGTAGACTCTCTCTTTCTCATTGTTGTCTTCAGTACCACCTTACTGTTTTCCATTTCCGGGTTGTTTATTTTTTCCATCACCATTTCTGCAGCCTTCCTTCCCATCTCCGCAAGTGGAGGTTCCATAGTTGTGAGCTGCGGAGAAACGATTGTTGAAAGTTCCGTACCTGAGAATCCTGCAACGGAGACATCATCCGGCACATGCTTTCCCAAATCACGAAGGCGATTCATTGCTCCTATTGCCAAGGTGTCAGTAAAAGCATATACGGCATCAAAGTCAACACCTTTGCTTATCAAACGGTCGATGGCATCGGCTCCATCCTTGAAGGTCATGCCTGTTCTTACTATGAGGGTTGGATCGTACAGCTTGAATTTCTCCATAGCTTCACGGTATCCCTGTTCTCTCAGATATGTGTTGTATATATCGTCGGGGCCTTGTATATAAGCGATACGCTTACGCCCATGGCGAATCAGATATTCTACCATGAAGAAGGAGTCGTTGTTGTCGTCAACCAGCACTTGTGGCATATCCATGCCATATGGTATGCGGTCGTAAAAGACGATTGCCATGCCTTGCTTTGCCAACTGAAGATACTTGTCGGAGTTTTTCCTGTAGCTGCACATGCTTACAATCAATCCGTCTACCATAAACTGCTCCATCATGTTCAGATTATCGTATTCCCGATTTGCATTCTCGTCGCTTTCCGCCAACAACACTTTCTGGTTTCTCTTATACAAGACTTCCTGTATGCCGCTGATTACCTGTGCTGCATACGGCGTATGCATCTCCGGAACAATAACCCCAATCGTATTCGTGCGCCCCATCTTCAGGTTCATCGCCACAGGATTGCGTTTATAGCCCAACCGCTTGGCTTCCGCCATAACCATATCACGCGTCTCCTTGCGTATATTCTTGTCGTCGGTAAGCGCACGCGATACGGTGGAGACTGATATGCAGAGTGATTTTGCTATGTCCTTGATTGTAACATGCTTCATAGTGCTGTCTTTATATATTATATCCAAAGATAGTTGATTCTTTTCATTATATATATATATGTGTGTCTTTTTTTCTGTTTTTTAACGCATTTACATTTTTAACCTGCATAATTCATAAGATTCCTATGAATTATGCAGGTTAAAACACCGTATATGTTTTCAAGCCTACGGCTTGCTTCAAATTCAGATAAAGCCTTAAACCACAAGCGGTCATTTGACCGTTAAGTGCAATTGTATTTTTATACAATTACTACGTGTATATTTGGTGCATAAAAGAGGACTACGGACATAGATTTAGATGCTTGTTGAAGCAGCTTGAAATAGATATTCAATTAACTTCAAATAGAAAGTTACCGAATTTCTATGAGAAAGTTACGGACTTTCTATGGGAAAGTTACCGAATTTCTAAATGATGACAAAATCCCATGTTTACAGAGGCTTGGCGTAAATGTCAGAATCGGACTATATAGACGTGCTGAATAAACTGTTTATTTATGCAGTCAGGTTGGATATTTATGCAAAATAGTCTATCAGAATGTGGTATGCATATATCAAGCATTGAACTTCCTGATTTAGACAAAAACCACAAAAACACCCTCTGTCGTTTGCAAGCCTTCGGCTTTTCTCAATAAGTCAGCAACATCCTTTGACCATGTCTGTTTAGTGGCAAGTTCATCAAGATACTGGAGAGACCAGCCTCTTCGCTGAATAGTTGCATTTTTAAAACGATTGCAGATTTTGGAAACGTTTGCGGTAACGTTCCCATTAAAATACAGAGGGAAACGGACAGGAACCAAAAGAAAACCATCATATATTTGCAGCGGACAAAAGGAAAAGTCCTTTTGGCAGTCTCCAGTCAAAGGAGAGACAAAACATCTATCACTATTAACTCAAAGAAATATGAATGAATTGGTAATTGGAATCGGCGAGGCATTATTCGATATGCTCCCAGAAGGAAAGAAATTAGGAGGCGCTCCTGCCAACTTCGCCTACAATGTGTCACAGTTCGGTATAAACAGTTGTGCCGTGAGTGCCATTGGCAAAGACGAGCTTGGCAAGGAACTGATAAACGAACTCAACAGACATAATCTTAACTTCCAGATAGAAGAAGTGGATTATCCAACAGGAAAGGTTCAGGTGACACTCGACATCAACGGCATACCTTGTTATGAAATAAAAGAAAACGTGGCTTGGGATAATATACCTTTCACGCCGAAGTTGGAAGACTTGGCTAAACATTGTAGTGCCGTTTGCTTCGGCACGCTGGCACAGCGCAACCAAGTGTCACGCCAGACCATCCACCGCTTCCTCAACTTCATGCCCGACAGAGAAGACACATACAAGATATTCGACATAAACCTGAGACAGGGATTCTATACAAAAGAGATAATAACCGAAAGCATGGAACGATGCAACATCCTGAAGATAAACGACGAGGAACTTATTGCCGTGAGCCGTCTCTTCGGATATCCCGGCATAGACCTTCAAAACAAATGTTGGCTGCTGATGGGGAAATACAATCTCCGGATGCTTATACTCACGTGTGGCGTAAACGGCAGCTACGTCTTCACTCCGGGACATGTTTCTTTTGTTGACACCCCACATGTGGAAGTTGTTGATACTGTCGGTGCCGGCGATTCCTTCACAGGGACTTTTATAGCAAGTATCCTGAAAGGGAAAAGCCCGGACGAAGCACATAAGCTGGCTGTAAAAGTATCGGCGTATGTATGCACACAAAACGGAGCAATGCCTAAGTTGCCTGAAGAATACCTTATTTAATAATGTCGTTCTCACAATTCAATAAAGATGAAAAGGCTATTTTGCTTCATTCTTTTACTTGCTTTGTGTATTGGCTCTGTTCAGGCACAACTCCATCTCAACGCCAAATTGCAGAACAACCATCTATGGCGAGGAATGGAGGTGACCGACGGAATAGTGTTGCTAACCGACCTTAGCTATACTATGGCAGACAACCATATCACCATCGGACTGTGGGGCGGTACCAATTCGGAGGGGTCTTACAAGGAATTCAACCACTACATGAGTCTTAAAGCCGACGGATGGCATCTTGACCTTTGGGATACCTATAATTTCTCACCGGGTGCAACATACAACAACAAACAATACTGGAACTATTCCGCCCACACCACGGGACGATTCCTTGATGCGACCTTGGGCTATCATTTCAACAATAATACAATACCACTGTCGCTAAGTTGGTCTACCGTCATATTCGGCCGCGACCGCAACAGCGACAACACACAGCAGAAATACTCCACCTTTGCTTATGCAGAATATAAGATATACGACAACGACGGATGGAAAATCGACGCAGGCATCGGTGGTGCCTTCGCATTGAACAAAGCTGGCGAAGAGACTCATTTCTACGGTACCACGGCAGGAATAGTACATATATCACTACAGGCATGCCACGAACTGAAACTGGGGAAATACACCATTCCTGTATATGTCAATGGAATGTGGAATCCACAGAGTAATCAAAGCTACTTCCAACTTGGAGCGGGAATCATTAATTTATAATATAAAAAAAACTATGAACATCAGAGAATTTACTACGGGAGTCCAACATATCGGCATTCCTA
>URLQ01000010.1 GCA_900548745.1 uncultured Prevotella sp. | reverse complement strand
ACAGCAGGCTGCTTTCTGCCTATCGCATCGAGCGACTCTATATTGTGCTTCTGCAGGAAATCATAGATGCCTCCGATATGCTCTATCACCTTGCCTCCGCCGAACTCATACACTTTCGACACGAGACCGTCAAGAAATTCTCTATCGTGGCTGACAATGATAGCAGTACCGTCGAAAGCCTTTACCGCCTCTTTCAGCACGTCTTTGGAACGCATGTCAAGGTGGTTTGTCGGCTCATCGAGTATCAGAAGATTCACTGGCTCAAGCAGAAGGCGTATCACTGCAAGGCGGCTTCTCTCACCACCGCTAAGCACGGAGACTTTCTTTTCCGAGGCTTCGCCGCCGAACATGAAGGCTCCGAGGATATCATTTATCTTCAGTCTTATCTCACCTCTCGCCACTTGGTCTATAGTGTCGAACACCGTTATGTTGTCATTGAGCATCTGAGCCTGGTTCTGTGCGAAGTAACCAATCTGCACATTATGCCCGATTTTAAGGTTGCCCTCAAACGGTATCTCGTTCATTATACACTTCACGAGCGTTGACTTTCCTTCTCCGTTCTTTCCTACAAAGGCAACCTTCTCACCTCTTTTTATAGTAAGATTCACATTGCTGAACACCGTGTGTTCTCCGTAGTCCTTCCTTACACCGTCGCATATCACGGGATAATCGCCGCTTCTCAGACAAGGAGGAAATTTCAGACGCATCTGCGAATTGTCCACTTCGTCAATCTCTATAGGCACAATCTTTGCCAACTGCTTTATCCTGCTCTGCACCTGCACCGCCTTTGTGGGCTTGTAGCGGAACCTCTCGATGAAGTCTTTCATCTCGGCTATCTCCTTCTGCTGGTTCTCATAGGCACGCAGCTGCTGCTCTCTGCGCTCCTTACGCAGCACAACATACTGGTCGTAGTTCACCTTATAGTCCACAACCTTGCCACAGCTTATCTCAAGCGTGCGGTTGGTCACATTGTTTATGAATGCCCGGTCGTGGCTGACCAGCACCACAGCCTTTGCGCTTTGCGAAAGAAACTGCTCCAGCCACTGTATACTCTCAATGTCGAGATGGTTGGTCGGCTCGTCGAGGAGCAACACATCGGGACTCTGCAGCAGTATCTTTGCAAGCTCTATTCGCATACGCCATCCTCCGCTGAACTCACTTGTAGGACGGTCAAAATCCGACTGCAGGAATCCAAGTCCGGTAAGCGTGCGCTCCAAGTTGGCATCGCAGTTGTCGGCACCCATCATCATGTAGCGGTCATGCGCATTGGTGAAGCGCTGCACAAGGTCGAGATATTCCTCACTCTCATAGTCGGTGCGCTCTTCCAGTTGCCTGTTCAGTTCGTCCACCCTCTCCTTCAGCCGCGTAATATCAGAAAAGGCTTTGTAAGCCTCTTCCCTGACCGTGGTATCGTCTGTAAGCTTCATTACCTGCGGCAGATAACCAATCGTTGTCTCATTCGGAACAGATACTGTTCCGGCTGTCGGCTTCTGCAACCCGCAGAGTATCTTCAACATTGTTGATTTTCCTGCGCCGTTCTTTCCAACAAGGGCTATACGGTCGCGGTCGTTTACCACAAAACTTACATCTTCAAAGAGCGGTTTTACCCCAAACTCCACTTTCAGTCCATCTACAGATATCATTATTTATTTTTGTATTTCTTCCTAACTACTTTCAAAATCCGTGCAAACTTACACATTTATTTCTTAATATCACAACTTGCAGACAAAAATTTTGATTCTTCCGCCATTTATGCATTGTATTCAAAATGCGACGAATAAGGTTTCAACATGTTTGCAGACAATATCGGAAATACGGATTCCTGTGTGTCAAGCTTTTCAGAAAGCGACAGCAAAGGCAGTGAAACTAAACGGAGGTCTTTGGGGTAAAAAAAAGGCAATTCGGTGACTTTCTTATTGAAATCAGGTAACTTTCTATGAGAAATTCGGTAACTTTCCTATAGAAATTCGGTAACTTTCGCATAGAAATTACGTAACTTTCCTTTTAGAACAACATTATGGAAAAACAGAACAACCATGCTTTAAAGTCCCTTTTTCGCCAGGTTTTCATCTAAAAAACAGTCCACTATTGAACACAAAAACTGTACCTTTTGAAGCCTTGCGGATGAAATTAAAAGCAGAAGATTACAGCTTACGATTTGTACATAACAAAGAAGACCCAAAAAAGGTATAGAAACAAAAAGAGAAGGATAATTCCTTCTCTTCAAGTCGGGGTGACAGGACTCGAACCTGCGACAGCCTGGTCCCAAACCAGGAACGCTACCAACTGCGCTACACCCCGTTGCAAACTGCTGTTTCCTGACAATTTATCGTTCGTTTCTCGATTGCGGATGCAAAGGTATGAACTTTATTTTAATCTACAAAACTTTTCCTTGTTTTTTTTCAAAAGCAGTGTTTTTTATGCGTTTTATGACTTATTAATTACATTACAATCCGCAATTCACATGTTTTTTCATCGTTTCTTCATCGAATTGTATGATTTTCAATGAACGGAATAAAGATTATTTTCACGTGAAAGGAAACGAGTTTCAAACCAGAACTCTATGGGTTATCAAGCATAAGCCTATGGGTTGTAGGGCAAAAGCATATGGATTATAAAGCAGAAGTATATGGATTATGAAGCAGAAGGCTACTGCTTATCAACAAGAAGCACACACCGACAGACAAAAAAAACATTACGCTCCGTGCAAGGCAAGCATTAAAAAAGCACCAGATACTTTTCCATATCTGATGCTTTATGCAAATTATTTTATTATTCCTTGTTCTACGAAAATCTTCTTCAATGCCATTACGCCTTTCTCAACCTGCTCTTTTGTATGTGTTGCCATAAGGGCGAAACGCACGAGAGTGTCCTGCGGTGCACATGCTGGTGGAATAACAGGATTGATGAATACACCTGCATCGAAAGCAAGCTTTGTGACGAGGAATGTCTTGAACGGATCGCGTACATACAAAGGAATGATAGGACTCTCCGTGTCACCTATCTCGAAACCTTCTTCGCGAAAACGCTTCAGCGCATAGTTTGTCACATCCCACAGGCGTTCCATCCTCTCCGGCTCCTTGCGGATAATGTGGAGAGCTTCCATTGCGGCAGCTGTAGCAGCAGGAGTGTTTGACGCACTGAAGATATATGTACGACAGGCATGGCGCAGATAGTTTATCGTATCCTTGTCGCCAGCTATGAAACCTCCGATACTTGCAAGGCTCTTTGAGAAGGTGCCCATAATAAGGTCTACATCGTCTATTACACCGAAGTGGTCGCAGACTCCTCTACCCTCTTTTCCGAAAACGCCAAGACCGTGTGCCTCGTCAACCATAATGGAAGCATTGTACTTCTTCTTCAGACGCACGATTTCCGGCAGATTCGCCAAGTCTCCTTCCATAGAGAACACTCCGTCAACGACGATAAGCTTCACTGATTCCGGACGGCATTTCTTGAGTTGCTTCTCAAGGTCCTCCATGTCGTTATGCTTATACTTCAGACATGTGGCAAATGACAGGCGACGACCGTCTACGATACTTGCATGATCTCGCTCGTCACATATTATATAATCCTCTCGTCCGCAGATTACAGACAAGACACCTGAGTTAACGAAGAATCCTGTTGAAAAGCAGAGAGCCTCGTCTTTATGCTCGTATTCTGCAAGTTCCTTCTCAAGCTTGACGTGCAAATCCAACGTTCCGTTCAGGAAACGGCTTCCCGCACATCCTGTTCCATATTGATCTATTGCTTTCTTTGCAGCTTCTTCCACGCGTGGGTCGCCGACAAGTCCTGTATAAGCATTTGAACCGAACATGAGCACCTCGTGCCCATCCATTTGAACCTCTGTACCCTGTTTTCCTGTTATCTCACGGAAATATGGGTAAACTCCCGCTTCCATATATTTCTGCGGTTCACGGTAATTCTTGTATTTCTCTTGTAAAAGTCCCATTATATATATAGGTGTAGTATAACTACGTTAATTTATATTGGGTGCAAAGTTAATCATTTTGCTTAAAATTAGATACATTTTTATAAGAAATATGCTTCAAAAGCAAAAAATAAACCCTTAGTAATTGTTTTTATATGAGATTTTATTACTTTTGCAACTATGGCAACCAAGAAGAATATCGTATTCATCATGAACCCGATTTCAGGAACCGTAAAGAAAGCGGGTATACCAAGACTTGTTGAGAAATATCTCGACAAGGACAAATTCTCATATACTATCCAATGCACACAATACGCCGGGCATGCCACGGAAATTGCCGAAAAGGCGAAAGACGAGCATGCAGACATCGTTGTGGCCATTGGAGGCGACGGCACCATAAACGAAGTGGGGAGAGCTCTCATACAGTCGGATACCGCCATGGGAATTATACCATGCGGCTCCGGAAACGGCCTCGCAAGACACCTGATGCTGCCTATGGACACGAAGAAAGCCATCAAGGTTATAAACGAAGGCGAAATACATAAGCTCGACTACGGACTTATCGACGGACACCCGTTCTTCTGTACATGCGGAATGGGGTTCGACGCATATATAAGCATGAAGTTCGCCCAAGCCGGGAAACGAGGACCTGTAACCTATCTTGAGAACATACTTAAAGAAGGCGTGAAGTATGAACCGGAAAAATATTGCGTAAAGTCCGAAGAGTATAATACGGAACAACGGGCTTTCCTTATCTCATGCGCAAACGCTTCGCAATACGGAAACAACGCATATATCGCGCCACAGGCATCGATGAGCGACGGACTTCTCGACGTGATAATAATGGATCCGTTCGACATGCTTGACGCTCCGCAAATAAGTATCGACATGTTCAACAAGACATTGAACAAGAACACGAAGATAAAAACGTTCAAGTCGAAACATCTTGACATTCAGAGGGAAAAGCCTGGATACATCCATTATGACGGAGACCCGATAATGGCACCTGCCAATATCACCATTCATGTAGTAAGCAAAGGCATAAACATCATTGTAAACCCATTTGCCGACAAGACAAAACGTCAGCCGAATGTGGTGCAGAACGCCTTTTGCGAAATATTCAACGACCTGAGTGCCGTGAGGACTGACATTTCAAAACAGACAAGACACATACAGTCGATAAACAACTATCTACTGAAGAAGCTCAACAAATAATCAGCGAAGATAGAAATCTGAAGTAAGGGCGGAATACCAGGCTGAACGTTGGTGCTGCTCATCCTCGATGCACTCCTCTGACACTTCGAACTCCCTGCCGCCATCCTTCGCATAAGCCAGAAGGTAACGACGCGGAGCCTTTCTCGGCACTGTCTTCACCGCACACTTCCGAATACAACGGAAGGCTGACATGCTTGCGGCACTGTCTATACGGGAGAATGACTCTACAGGAATGACAACAGAGAACTCCCCACCGGCATCAAGCAAGTCGGATACGCAACGGAACAGTTCCTCAAAGCTCAAGGATTCCGCATGACGGGCAATATGACGCCTGTCATCCGGACAACCATAAGAGTCAACAAAAAACGGAGGATTGCAGACCACGGCATCAAACTTGCCGCCTACAAAGTCCTGCACAGGAACGTTTTCTACCATTATCCTACCGGCAAACGGAGAATCCGCCACATTCTCTCTCGCCTGCTCACAGGCAGAACGGTCTATATCAATAGCCACAACGGAAGAATCAGGAAAGCGCTGTGCCATCATCATGGCTATCAGACCCGTACCCGTGCCAATATCAAGTATACGGGAACCGCCCGAAGCCCATGCTCCAAGCAACGTGCCATCCGTACCGACCTTCATTGCACACCTGTCTTGATTTACCACAAACTGCTTAAAGCGAAAGAAACTGTTTGACATACATTTTGCATTGTTTGGTTAGACCACGCAAAATTAACTCATTTTGCTGACAACAGCAACAACATACATTAATAACCATAAAAAAAGAGGCATTCTTTAGAATATGAAAAAAAATAACTAACTTTGCACCTCATTATATATAAAAGAAGAATATATACAATTTATGAATAGGAATATGAGCAACGCATTTTCAATGATTGCCGACTACGAAGGAGATATCAGAAAACTTTTCGATGAGAAAATAGAAGGCGAACTACCGATACTTGCTACAAGAAACCTCATGATGTTTCCAGGCATCGTGTCCCCTATACTAATAGGAAGAAGTTCGAGCATGAAACTCATTGAAACAATGAGCAAGAAGAAAAGGAACCCTATATTCGCAATCTTCTGCCAAAAGGATACCGAAACAGATGAGCCAACGCTAAAGGACTTATATGAATATGGCGTTTATGCAAAGGTCGTAAGACTGCTTGAACTGCCAGGACAAGGCAGCAACGCAACGGTCATTGTACAGGCTTTGGGCAGATGCCATCTGGAAGAAATAAAGAAAAAGACGCCTTACCTGAAAGGTATCGTTTCCGACGCACAGGAAAGCATGCCTGCCGACAACGACAAAGAATACCTTACAGCCGTTGACGACCTGAGAAAGTCAACGATGACCTTCATAAGACAAAATGACGAGATTCCGGATGAAGCCATGTTCGCAATGCAAAACATATCAAACAATGTCATACTGACAAACTTCATCTGTGCGAACCTTCCGTTCAATACAGACAACAAGGCTGAGCTTCTAAGAAAGAACACCATGAAAGAACGCGTATTCGGAATGCTCAAGATTCTGAACCGCGAAAGCCAGTTGCTGGAACTGAAACGCAACATACGCACCAAGACAAGAGAAGACATTGACGAGCAGCAAAGGGAATACTTCCTGCAGCAACAGATCAAGAACATTAAGGAGGAACTCGGTTCCGGCGAAGGCTCTCCGGAAAAGAAAGAACTGATTGACAAGGCTAAGAACAAGTCGTGGAGCAAGGATATTGCCAACACGTTCTACAAAGAACTTGACAAACTGGATATGCTGAACCCGCAAAGTCTGGAATACAGCGTGCAGCTTACATACCTGCAGACTATGGTGGCTTTGCCATGGAACGAATATACTATAGACGATCTGAACCTGAACAGAGCAAAGAAGGTGCTCGACGCCGACCATTACGGCATGGAGAAGGTAAAAGAGAGGATTCTTGAATATATGGCTGTACTCAGTCTGAGAGGTGATTTGAAATCACCTATTATATGTCTTTACGGCCCTCCTGGAGTAGGCAAGACGAGCCTGGGTAAGAGTATTGCAAAGGCTATGAAGAGGAAATACGTGAGAGTTTCTCTTGGCGGTCTGCATGATGAATCGGAGATTCGCGGACACAGACGTACATATATAGGTGCCATGCCCGGAAGAATCATTAAAAGCATACAGAAGGCAGGCTCTTCAAACCCCGTGTTCATACTTGACGAAATCGACAAGATAACACAGAACACCGTGAACGGTGACCCGGCATCTGCTTTGCTTGAAGTACTCGACCCGGAACAGAACAATGCGTTCCATGACAATTATCTTGACGTAGACTACGACTTGTCAAAGGTTCTGTTTATAGCTACTGCCAATGACCTGAACACTATTCCGCGTCCGCTGCTCGACAGAATGGAGATAATAGAACTCAGCGGATACATAACAGAGGAGAAACAGGAAATAGCAAAGCGGCACCTCATCCCTAAGGAGAAAGAGAATACGGGACTCGCAGACGAGACGAAACTGTCTTTTACAAAGGCGGCTACAGAAAAAATCATTGAGCAGTATACAAGAGAAAGCGGAGTAAGACAGCTGGAGATTCAAATAAACAAAGCGCTCAGAAAGATTGCTTTCCAGAAAGCAAAAGACGGAGAAATGAAGTTCTCTCGCATTACTCCTGCGGAAATAGAAAAGCTGCTCGGAAAGGCTCCTTTCTATCGCGACATCTATCAAGGCAACGACTATGCGGGAGTTGTAACCGGTCTTGCTTGGACAAGCGTGGGAGGAGAGATTCTATTTATCGAAACAAGCCTCAGCAAAGGAAAAGGCGGAAAACTCACGCTTACGGGTAATCTCGGAGATGTAATGAAAGAGTCTGCCATGCTGGCACTGGAATATGTAAAGGCACATGCCGACATTCTGAAAATAGACTACAGAATCTTCGACAACTGGAACATACATATACATGTGCCGGAAGGAGCAACTCCCAAAGACGGTCCTTCTGCCGGCATAACGATTGCAACATCTATTGCATCGGCTCTAACGCAAAGGAAGGTAAGAAAGAACACTGCCATGACGGGAGAAATAACGTTAAGAGGCAAAGTGCTACCGGTTGGAGGCATAAAGGAAAAGATTCTTGCAGCAAAAAGAGCTGGCATTACGGATATCGTCATGTGTAAGGAAAATGAAAAAGACATTGAACAAATACCGGAAATGTATCTGAAAGGAGTTACATTCCATTATGTTGAAAACGTCTTGGATGTATGGAATTATGCCCTTACTGACGAGATTGTTGGCAATGCCGTAAACTTTGAAATAGAAGACGACAAGGAAAAATCAAATAAAAACAATAAAGAATGACTTTTGAACTCGAACATACCGATGCGGCAAGTGATGCAAGAACCGGCACCATAACAACCGCACACGGAAAGATAAAAACCCCGATATTCATGCCTGTCGGAACTTGCGGCAGCGTAAAAGGCGTGCACTTCAATGAACTACGGGAACAGGTGAAAGCACAGATTATCCTGGGAAACACCTACCATCTGTATCTAAGACCAGGACTTGATGTGCTTAAAGCCGCTGGAGGACTGCACAAGTTCAACACATGGGACAAGCCGATACTGACTGACAGCGGAGGCTTTCAGGTGTTTTCTCTTACAGGCATAAGAAAACTAAAAGAGGAAGGTTGCGAATTCCGTTCGCATATAGATGGTTCAAAACATTTCTTCACCCCTGAGAATGTGATGGACACTGAACGCATAATCGGTGCTGACATAATCATGGCTCTTGACGAATGTCCTCCAGGACAAAGCGATTACCAATACGCAAAGAAAAGTCTTGGAATGACACAGCGTTGGCTGGACAGATGCATAAAGCGTTTCAATGAGACGGAACCTCTCTATGGTTACGAGCAGACACTCTTCCCTATCGTTCAAGGATGTACATTCAAAGACCTGAGAAGAGAGGCTGCCAAATTTGTAGCGGATAAAGGTGCTGACGGAAATGCCATAGGAGGACTTGCCGTAGGCGAGCCCACAGAGATAATGTATGAGATGATTGAAACGGTAAACGAGATTCTTCCGAAAGACAAACCAAGATACCTTATGGGAGTAGGCACACCGCAGAACATCCTTGAGGCAATAGAAAGAGGCGTTGACATGTTTGACTGTGTGATGCCAACAAGAAACGGAAGAAACGCTATGCTGTTCACATACAACGGCACCATGAACATGAGGAACAAGAAGTGGGAAAAGGATTTCTCACCTATTGACCCAGACGGATGCTACGTTGACCAAATACACTCAAAGGCATATCTGCACCACCTGTTCAAAGCTCAGGAGCTGTTGGCAATGCAGATTGCAAGCATACACAATCTCGCTTTCTACCTGCGCCTGGTTACTGACGCCAGACACCATATCGAAGCTGGAGACTTCGTTGCTTGGAAAAGATCCGTCATAGACAATCTTGGAAAAAGAATATAAGCAATTACACTACAAGAATAATTGTAGCAATATCATAAATTTAAACAAGCGACAATGAAAAATATATCATGGCGCAAAACATTTGCAAACATCAAAGACAAGATGGCATGGAGCATTGCCATCTTGAGATGGATGCAAAAGAACATGCGCTGGATGCGTTTCCTGAATCCCGCCAAATACATCAAGATACTTGATTGGTATATTATCAAGAAGTTTATTGGAACATATATCTATTCCATTATACTTATTATATCCATATCAATAGTGTTTGACGTGAATGAGAACCTTGCAAAATTCGCACAATATCATGCACCGGTCAAGGCTATAGTCTTTGACTACTATATGAATTTCGTACCGTATTTTGCAAACCTGTTCAGTCCGCTGTTTGTATTTATCGCCGTAATATTCTTTACATCCAAACTGGCTGGAAACTCTGAAATCATATCTATGCTTGCGGCTGGAATAAGTTTCAAAAGACTTATGCGCCCTTATATGATTTCAGCCTTCCTTATTTCCGTATTGACATTCTTCCTTGGAGCATACATCATTCCGAAAGGAACTATCGTAAGACAGAACTTCGAATCGATGTACAAGAACAAAAAGAAGAATACATCAGCGGAAAACGTACAGCTGCAAGTCGGAAAAGGCGTCATCGCCTATATACAACATTACGACAACGAACTGAAAAAAGGCTACGGCTTCTGTCTCGACAAGTTTGAGAACAAGAAGCTGGTAAGCCATCTGACAGCATCGGAAATACAATACGACACAATTTCAGATTCGAAATATCATTGGAAACTGTCCAACTGGAGGATAAGACAACTAAAGGGTCTGAGGGAACACATAACAAACGGCATGCAAAAAGACTCCGTAATAATGATGGAACCTACCGACCTCGTCTTCTCGAAAGGACAGCAGGAGACATTTACAAGTCCGCAACTGAAAGAATACATAAGCAAACAAATAGACAGAGGTTCAAGCAATGTAGTACAATACGAAGTGGAATACCACAAACGTATAGCCACCTCCTTTGCATCATTTATCCTTACGACAATAGGCGTATCACTATCTTCAAGGAAGAGAAAAGGCGGTATGGGACTATATCTCGGAATAGGACTGGCTCTAAGCTTCGGATACATCATGCTGCAGACTGTCTCTGCAACCTTTGCCATACAAGCAGACACACCACCTATGTTGGCGGCTTGGATTCCAAACATAATATTTGCAATAGTAGCATATTTCTGCTACCGCAAAGCACCAAATTAATTAGAAACTATGGATTTTTACGATTTAGATTTAAGCGATAACACCCTTGACGCATTGGATGATATGAACTTTACCACTTGTACTCCGGTACAAGAAAAATGCATACCTCCAATTCTTGACGGATATGACGTTCTCGGTGTTGCACAAACCGGTACCGGAAAGACAGCAGCATACCTGCTGCCTATATTAAGTATGCTTGATGATGGCGGATTTCCCAAAGACGCCATTAACTGCGTTATCATGAGCCCGACGAGAGAACTTGCACAACAAATAGACCAAGCGATGCAGGGGTTCTCTTATTACATGCCGGATGTCAACAGCGTAGCCATCTATGGCGGCAACGACGGAAACAGATACGAACAGGAATATAAAAGTCTGAAGATGGGAGCCGACGTGGTTATAGCTACACCCGGACGCCTGATAAGCCACATCACAATGGGAAACGTTGACTTCAGCCGAGTATCATTCTTTGTGCTTGACGAAGCAGACCGTATGCTGGACATGGGTTTTTCTGAAGACATCATGAATATAGCAAAGCTATTGCCTGATACCTGTCAGACGATAATGTATTCTGCTACGATGCCTACAAAAATAGAAGAGTTGGCAAAGTCATTGCTTAAAGACCCCGTTATCGTAAAGCTGGCTGTAAGCAAGCCTGCCGAAAAGATTAAGCAATCAGCCTACGTTTGTCATGAAAACCAAAAACAAAAAGTACTGAAAGAAATTTTCAAGAGTCATGAACAACAACGTGTAATCATCTTCTCTTGTTCAAAAGTAAAGGTAAAGGAAATTAACCGTGCATTGAAATCCTATGGCTTCAATTGCGGAGAGATGCATTCCGACCTTAGTCAGGCTGAACGTGATGAGGTGATGTACAGCTTCAAAAGCGGACAGACAGACATTCTTGTCGCCACAGACATCGTGGCAAGAGGTATTGACATTGATGATATATCTATGGTCATCAACTATGACGTGCCGCATGATGTAGAAGATTATGTTCACCGTATAGGACGCACGGCAAGAGCAAACCGCGACGGATGTGCCATTACATTAGTAAGGGGACGTGAGGTTGGTGACTTTATGAAGATAGAGAAATTTCTTGAACGCACTATCGAGAAACTGCCACTGCCTAAATACATAGGCACCCCACCAGAATATAAGGAAACGAAAAGTCCTTCAAGACGACATTCTGGTAAAAGGAATAATGGAAGTAAGAACTCTTCTCGAAGAAGAAACGGAAACGGGAACAATAAACGTTCCACCAGACCAAAAGGCAACAGCAGAAAGCCGAAGACTGCTTCCAACAACAAAAAAGAAAATAAATAGACAATACCCGGGTATCGGGCATATGATAAAAAAGAATCAGAACGTTTCTGTAGGTTCTGATTCTTTTTTATGTATTAAAGACTGTTCCTCTTCAGGAGTGACGATTATTATTCCTCTTCAGGGGTGATGAGCTTATATCCCTTTCCATGGATATTTATAATCTCAATCTGATCGTCGTCTTTCAAATGCTTACGCAGCTTAGTGATGTATACATCCATTGAACGGGCATTGAAATAGTTGTCGTCAATCCATATTGTCTTCAAGGCGAAATCACGCTGCAGGATTTCATTAGCATGACTACAGAGCAAAGCCAACAGCTCATTTTCCTTTGTAGTGAGCTTAGTCTGCTTATCTCCAATAGAGAGGAGCTGTTTCTGTGTATCGAAAGTAAAGCGTCCGATATTATACAATGTATTTTCCTTGTTCTTCTTTCCACGTACACGACGAAGTATTGCTTCAATACGGAACACCAGCTCTTCCATAGAGAACGGTTTGGTGATATAGTCGTCAGCTCCAATCTTGAAGCCCTCAAGAATATCCTCTTTCAACGTCTTTGCCGTAAGGAAGATAATAGGCATGTCTGCATTAGCCTGACGGATTTCCTGAGCAAGAGTGAAACCGTCTTTCTTAGGCATCATGACGTCAAGTACACATATGTCAAACTTAGTTCTCAAGAAAGCCTTGTAACCAGCTTCTCCGTCTGGGCAAAGTTCTGCAGAATATCCTTTTGCCTGCAAATACTCACGAAGCAACATACCAAGATTCTCGTCATCTTCACAAAGCAAGATTTTCAATTTCTCGTCCATAATTAATTCCTTTCCTATTTTATTGTTATACAATTTATCTAATTTATTTATTCTTTATTATCGGCAGTGATATGATGAAGGTTGTACCCTTCCCCTTTTCACTCTCTGCATGGATGTCACCCTTATGCAGTTCTACAATCTTCTTCACGTATGCAAGACCAAGACCGAATCCTTTCACATCATGAACGTTTCCTGTATGCACACGATAGAACTTCTCAAAGATCTTTTTCAGATTTTCTTTCTTCAGTCCTATACCATTGTCTTTTACCGACAAGTATAGTTTTTCATTGTCGTTCCATGTCTTTATAGACAATTCCACGCTCCTGTCAGGATGCTTGTATTTAACCGCATTGTCGAGGAGATTGAATATTACATTCGTAAAATGCATCTCGTCTACATAGATGGTAGGCTCTGTTGCCTTCAGGTCTGTATTTATATGTCCGCCTGTATGTTCAACCCTAAGCGTGAACGTGTTAGCCACATTCTCCACAAGCTCATTCAAATCAAGTTCCTTCTTCTTGAATATAGCCTTTTTCCTATCAAACATTGACATCTGCAGAACTTTCTCTACCAGGAAGCGAAGTCGTTTTGACTCATCATTTATCACTCCGCCAAGGTGTTTCATCATTACAGGACTTTTCGTCACACTGTCGTCATTCAACATTTGTGCAGCAAGAGAGATACTGCTTATAGGGGTCTTCAACTCATGGGTCATATTGTTGATGAAATCATTCTTTATCTCAGTATAGCGTTTCTGTCTGAATATTACGACTATGGTAAACAGGAACGTAATAAGCAAAACAACAGTAAACGCTATTGACGGAATCATAAACCTCACGCTACTGAAGATATAGCTGTTCATGTCCGGGAAATGAATCTTTACTATTCCAGACTTGTTCATCGGATCGTTGCGGAACAGGGTCTGCGTATAACTATACTCCTCTCCTTCATCACTATAATCCGGACAACGGTATTGTTCTCTTCCGTCTTGGGTGGAAACGGTAAAGTGATATGGCATATTGACGCCATTGTTCATCAATTCCGTCTTCAGGTCCTGATCCAACAATTTGAAATTCACTCGTTCCTTAAGAGGTTTGTCGGATGCCGTATAGAGGATGTTATAAACCACTTCATCAAGAAGGGCTTTCTGGTAAACGTATCTGTTCTTTACGATTTCCCTCATCGACTTTGTAGCCTCTGATATTGAATTCTTGTCATTGCGCAATATCATTGCCTTCGGCATTGATGAAGGCTTCATGGTAATGGTCTTCAATTCAAAAGACGAATACACATTGCCGTTCTTGTCCGTTACAGCATATTGATGCGCATGCTGCATCGTTCCATCCGGCAAACCGGAACGCGAACCGACAGAATCCTTTTTATATGCACGGCGTTCAGTTTCATTTACATCTCGTTCAAGATACCTCAAGGTCTCGTTCAACTCAAGATTTCTCGCCGCCTGATACAAAGCCTTGTTGACAGACTCGTCCAATTGCTCTTTCTTCATCTTCACCATGGCATCCATGTATTTTAGTTGAAGCAAAAGCAAAGCCAGGAATGAAAATCCCATGACAACCGCTATAATCCATATTGTTCTTTTCTTCATGCCACAAATATATGACAAATAGGAATACCAAATAATATTTAAGTTAAATATTTGTCGGCATTTTATTAGAATTAACAAAATCCTTGTTTTGTAGTTAATAATTATCAACTACAACAGAAGCTTATAGTCAATATGAATTGATTATAAGCTTCTATTCATTATAAAACGGTATAAGATTAATTCTCTCCTGAGAACAGTTTTATCCTTTGTTCTTCCGACAGCTTGCAAATCAGCAACCTGCCATCATTCTCCGCTACGATATAGCCATCAAGTCCTTGTACGACAACCTGCTTACAGCCAACGGTATGAATGATACTGTTTTTAGTTTCAAACACGGAAACATTATCTCCAATAATGCTGTTACCGTCAGTATCATGCTTCGTCTGTACAAGCAAAGAGCCCCATGTGCCAAGGTCGCTCCATCCGAAATCGGCAGGGCATACGAAAATCTCCTCCGCCTTTTCCATTATGGCATAATCGACAGATATATTCTCACACTCCGGGAATCTTTCATCTATTACGTCCTGTTCCTTATCCGTGCCATAGACATCAGACATACTTTCAAAGATATTCGCAAGAGCAGGCTGATATATACGGAAAGCATTAACTATCGTACGGACACTCCACAAGAAGATACCTGCATTCCAGAAATAATTGTTTTCTGCCAGATATTTCTTTGCGGTCTCCAAGTCAGGTTTCTCCCTGAAAGAATCCACACGGAATATCTCTTTATTCCTTGGAGAACTTGATGTCAAGTCTGCCTGTATATATCCATATCCTGTTTCCGGCCTTGTTGCCTTCATACCAAGAGTCACTATAGCGTCTGTCTCGCTTGTAAAGGAAAGGCTGTTTGATATTACTCTTCTGAACTCAGGGATATTCAAAACGATATGGTCGCTTGGCGTTACTACGATATTAGCCGTAGGACATTCCTTTTTAATCCTCCATGAGACATAAGCGATACATGGTGCAGTATTTCTGCGGCACGGTTCACATAAGATATTACCAACAGGTATTTCCGGCAACTGCCTTTTAACTATATCCACATATTTTTTATTTGTCACTACCCATACATTTTCTGGAGGACATATAGGTTCAAACCTGTCATAAGTAAGTTGTATCAATGTGCGCCCCACACCAAGAACGTCAATAAACTGTTTCGGTTTGTCTTTGGTACTCATTGGCCAGAATCTACTTCCTACTCCACCAGCCATTATAACTAAATGATTGTTATTCGCCATAATATATATATGTTATGTTAATGTTACAAATAAAAATATAGGCAAATGTAGTCATTTTATTTAAAACGACGAAACATTTGCCTATTTAATTATACAAGCTTAAAGCCTTCTTTTCGTAATGCTTCCTCAATTGTCTCAACATGCTCCTGGTTACGGGTCTCGCATATTACTCTGAGTATACATGAGTTCACCTGTTCACTATAGTTGTTTCTGTCATGATATACGCTTGTAATATTCGCACCTGCACGAGCGATGACAGAAGCCACCTCTACGAGCTTGCCCGGTTTGTCGTCAAGTTCAACATTGATAATAGCTATTCTTCCGCTCTTGGCAAGTCCACGTCTGATTACACGGCTAAGGATTGTCACATCGATATTTCCTCCACTCACTACGCAAACAACCTTCTTGCCTTTGACAGGAATCTTGTTGAACATCACTGCCGCCACACTTGTTGCACCAGCACCTTCCGCTACAACCTTCTCTTTCTCAAGCAACTGAAGGATGGCAGCACAAATCTCATCCTCTGAGACAGTTACGATATCATCCACATACTTGCTGCATATATCATAAGTAAGCTCTCCCGGCTCCTTAACGCAAATACCATCTGCTACTGTCGATACGGCATCAAGCTTCTCGCGCTTTTTGTCTTTCAGGCTTTTCACCATACTTGCCGCACCCGCAGCCTGCACTCCATATACCTTTATTTTTGGATTTAGAGACTTCAAGGCAAAAGCCACACCGCTGATAAGTCCGCCGCCACCTACAGGCACTACGACGGCATCCATATCTGCTACCTGATCAAGCAGTTCCAAACCTATTGTTCCCTGACCGGCAATAACATTCTCATCATCAAACGGATGAACAAAGGTATAGCCCTTTTCGTCTCTAAGCTGTATAGCCTTACTGTATGCATCATCATAGACACCCGGCACGAGACAGACATCAGCACCATACCCCTTTGTCGCCTCCACCTTGCTTATTGGAGCTCCGGCAGGCAGACAGATAAGAGACTTGATGCCATGAGAAGTAGCTCCCAATGCCACGCCCTGCGCATGATTGCCGGCAGAGCATGCTATAACGCCGTGTGACTTTTCCTCTTTGCTAAGCTGTGAAATCTTGTAGCAGGCACCTCTGATCTTGAAAGAACCTGTACGCTGCAAGCATTCCAGCTTCAGATACACTTCACATTCCGGGTTAACCATTGGTGCATGAACCACCTCTGTCTGTCTAATCACTTTCCCGAGCTCATACCTTGCTCTGTAGAAATTGTCTAAATTCAACATAATATCAGATTTTATAAATTAATTATATAAAGTTATTTCATATCATCTCACTCTAAGCTTGTCGCCGACTTTCGGTACATAGTCTGGAGACAAGCCGTTTTTCTTATACAAGCTCTTCACACGCATACCATAATATTGAGCTATGCTATACATGCTCTCACCAGGCTTCACCGTATGAGGACGGTTCTTATAAGTCTTGTCTGCCTTCTTCTGTTTCTTTTTAAGATATATCGTCTCACCGACAACAATTTTGTCACGTTTGTTACGCTCGTTGTACTTTGCTATCTTTCGGTACGACAGACCCAGTTCCTTACCAAGCGAGCGGAACGTATCGCCCTGTTTCACAACGATATAGTAGTTCTTGTTATAGCGATGTATAGGATGCAGTATTCCTCCTTTTGCAGAAGGACTGTCCTTGTATGTGCGGCTCTCCATGAAGCGGTCATACTTCTTTGCCTTGTCATACTGCTGCAACTTATACAGCTCTATTATGCCTATCAGCTTCTGCGCATATGTCGGACTTGTAGCATAACCGCATTTCTTCAGTCCGTGTGCCCATCCTTTATAGTCATCGCCATCAAGCGAGAACAAGCTTCGGTAACGAGGCTGTCGCGAAAGCAACAGACTGTGGTCCTCGTAGCTTTCATATACATTATTATAGGCTCTGAAACACTCCTGTGCCTCATCGTCATCATGATACGTCTTTCTGCCGGTCCATCCATGACACTTTATGCCAAAATGATTATTTCCTTTTGTCGCAAGTTCACTATAGCCTGCCCCACTTTCCAGCAGTCCCTGCGCCAACGTGATGCTTGCCGGAATCTTAAACTTAAGCATCTGCTCTATCGCCAAATCCCGGTACTGGTTTATATATGTCTGATATCTCTGGTTCCATTTCATCTGTGCCAATACTCCAGTACAGGCAACAAACGACATGACCAACAATATTATATATTTTTTCATTCTTCGAATACAATATTTGCGCAATGCCCTACAAAATTAAAATAAATCTATAACACAGCAAAAAAATACTTGCCTATTTTTGCTTTATTGAAACAGAATATGTATCTTTGCATGGCAGAAGAGACTAAAAAAATCGTATAAATTCAATCTATAATATATGGAAACAGGAATAAAGTATACTATTGAAAAGACGGTCACCACAGAGATGACTGCACGCATTATGGGTAGCGGAACTCTTGATGTGCTTGCCACTCCTTCAATGATTGCCCTCATTGAGGAAACGGCATGGAAGAGCGTTGCAAGCGAACTGGAACCGGGAATGGCTTCTGTTGGAACCAACCTGAAGATAGACCACCTTGCACCAACGCCCGTGGGTATGAAGGTAAGATGCGAAACGGAACTGAAAGAGGTTGACGGACGCAAGCTGGTCTTCGAAGTAAATGTCTACGACGAGAAGGGGCTTGTAGGAAAAGGCACACATGAACGCTTCATCATAAATGAGGAGAAATTCCAGACCAAAGCAAACAGCAAGCTCAACAAGGAACAGTAACATAAACCAATTTAAATTTTACAACTATGTTAAACGAAAGAATTGAAAAAGCTCTTAACGAGCAGATAAACGCAGAGATGTGGTCGGCTTATCTCTATCTTTCAATGGCAGCATATTGCCATAAGACAGGACAGCCAGGTATGGCAAAATGGTTTGAAGTACAATTCAAGGAGGAGCAGGACCATGCCAAGATTCTGTTCAACTATATCGTACAGCGCAATGGCGTAGTCAGTCTGAAGCCTATTGATGCCGTACCGACAGAATGGAAATCAACGCTGGATGTCTTCGAGAGCACTCTTGCCCACGAACAGAAGGTGACAAGCCTCATCAATAATCTTTTTGCCTTGACAACTCAGGAGAACGACTATGCCACACAGAGCATGTTGAAATGGTTTGTTGACGAGCAGGTTGAGGAAGAAGAGAATGCACAGAACATTATCGACAACTTGAAAATGATAAAAGATAATGGTTATGGCATATATATGCTTGACAAAGAACTTGGAGCAAGAACATACACAGAAGCTGCACCTTTAGCAATTTCCACGCTGTAGGTCTGCAAGCGATAAAAGGCAACAGCCATATTCTTTTCATCACCTAAGCGGAAAAGAATATGGCTGTTTTATTTTTATCCTCCTTACCGAATAAGAATCTTTATTTTGAGTGTCTCTTCGGTAAGGTTAAAAATGGTATTTGAGTTGAGTCGAAAAGGAAGATACCGACAAGATCAAGTCATATCATCCTAAAATCTCGGAGGCCTGCCGCCGCCAAAGCCACCGCCGAAACCAGGTCTGCCACCAGGTCCGTCTGGTCTGCCGCCGCCGAATCCTGGTCTTTGTCTGTCTCCATGCTGCTTGGCAAAGGAATCTTTACCTCCAAAGAGATTAAAGCGGTATATGACATGAACCATAGCATAGCTGTTTATATTATTATAATAGGTGTCGCTGCGCTGCATGGCATTCACGGTTCTGCTGAAATTACTCATGTTCTGCAAGATGTCATAAAACTGCAAAGACACACTCAGGGCATTACCCTTCAGGAAGCTCTGGCTCACCTGTGCATTCCATATCAGTTCATTTGTATTGGCTCCTCCATCATAGCCCCTACGGGAATTCTCATGCAAATCTGTCGTTATACTCATATTCCACGGCAGATAGACATTGAGGTTTCCTCCATACGAGAATTGCCACGTGTCAAGATTATTGTTTGACTGCAGCAGATTACGGGTACGCATATAGTTCAGCGAACCGTCAAGGCTAACGTCCAGCCAGTCCTTACGGTAGCCGAAGCTCAGTTTCTCCCCTACTGTTGTGGTTCGTGTGGTATTCTTCTGTGATACATTTCCCTGGTTAAGATATCCCACATAATTGTTATAATTGAATGTTGTAAACGTGTTTACGTTCCACACTCCTACTGAGTCTATAGAGGTATTAAGCATAAATGCCATCGAAGTGTCCCAATTACCATTAATATTCTCCGGACGAGTTGTTCTTCCACCGGTCTTTTCATCATAGGTTACTGCATTGCTTACGCTGTTACGGACATTCTTATAATTCACATAAGTCATTATTGCTGTCTGATGAGATGCCAGATAGGTGTTATAGAAGAGGCGGAAATTATTGGTGAAGGAAGGCTTCAGTCCCGGATTTCCCTTCTTTACATTCAGCGGGTCGCTGTCGTCTGTAATATCAAGCATGTCTGACAATTCCGGCTGTGATGTCGTTCCACGATAGTTGATGCGCAAATTGCTTGTCTTTGAGAATTTGTATCTAAACTCAAATGTCGGCGACACATTCACCACATTCCTCACCGTATCCGTGTTCAGTCCGCGGTATTGCTGGATGAACTTGGAGGTCTGTGGCTGTACCATGACTCCTGCATTAAGATTATACTTCTTCTTTATCACCTTCAGGCTCAGCTGCATCTCATGTATATAGTTCTTATATTCTGAATAGCGGCTCTGGCTCTTGTCGTAATATGACTCAAGGTCATTGTCGAGCAAGGCGATATAAGAATTCCAGTTGCGATAGCCCGACAACACGCCGTCGAAATAGTTTTCTCCAAGATTACTGAAATCATATGTCGAGCGGTCGCTCTTTTTGTAATTGTATGTAAACTTATAGCTAAACTGAAGGAAAGCAGACTTCCATAACGGCTCGCTATACGTCAGCTGTACATCTGTCTTCCAGTTCTTTGCAGGAGTATAGTTATATCTGTTTGTCTGATACGTAGAGTCGTTTCCGAATTTGTCCTTTACCTGATACAGATGCACATTGGACAAAGAGAGATTGTTGCTCGAATTGTCGGAATAGTTCATATTACCGACCAAGGTTATATTACGTCCCTTGTTGTTCAGTTTTCTGTTTATCTGCAACTTTGCTCCTACAGACTTGTTTTCGGAATATGACACCGCACGGTTGCTACGGTTGTTCACGACGAGCCCAAGCTCCGAGAGCTGGGATATGGAACTACCGTCAAGGGGGTCAGAGACATAATTATACGGATTGTCACCGAATGTAGCGGAAAAGCCATTCGTCTGACTGTCACTTGTTGAATAAGAGAACTGTGGCCTGAACAGAATGTCTGTCATGGAATCCGGCTTCCATTCCAGTTTCAAACGGGCGTCATAACTGTTACTACGTGTAAAGTTTATATTGTTGCTATTTGAGAAAGCTCCACTCTTGTTTACGAAATTCTCTGTCGTCTGTGTCGTCCTCATATCGCCGTTTGAATGGTTCCAACGCACACTGCCGTCAAGCTTGAACTTCTTCTTGTCGTCGTAATTCAGGTTCAAGCCCACCATCTTCTTCGTGTTAAGCCCCTGCAAAGAAGCTCCCCAGCGTCCGCCTCCGCCATGAAAGCCCATATCATTCACATTGTTAATGTTTCCAAATCCCATGACACGAATCTTGTCATAGAAGCCTGCCCCCATGACTCTCTCTGAATACCGGCTGTGATTACCGGCTGAAAGGTCGACATTGCTGAACAAGCCCTTGTTCATACCTTTCTTTATACCAAAATCAAGCACGGTTTCCTCTTCGCCGTCATCAATACCTGTAATCTTTGCCAGATCGCTCTTCTCCTCATAAGCCTTAACCTTTTCTATAATAGAAGTCGGGATATTCTTCATTGCCGTTTTTGTATCGCCGGTCATGAACTCCTTGCCATCGAACAGTATCTTCTTCACCTCTTTTCCATTAATGGTGATATTTCCATTGTCATCCACCTGTGCACCAGGCAACTTCCTTACGAGTTCCTCCACGACAGATCCCTCCGGAGTACGGTATGCTGACGCATTATAAACAAACGTGTCTTCCTTCAAAGTCACCTTAGCCGCCTGACCAAGCACCGTGGCTCCTTTCAGCATTATGGCATCAGCACCAAAGACGATATTACCAAGATTAATGTCCTTATCCTTGGCCGAAGCTACAAAGTTCTTGGTTACGTTCTTATAACCGACACTTGAGAACTTCAATATATACCGTCCTTCAGAAGGTACGCTTATCGTAAAGGAGCCATTCTCATTTGTAAGAGACCCCTTCACGAATGTACTATCCTGCTTCAGCAACTGTACCGTCGCCATATATACCCCATCTTTAGTATCCCGGTCTATCAAGACACCTTCTACTTTCATTTCCTGTGCCACGGCAATAATGGAAACAAAAGCCGAAAGCAACACAAAACACAATCTTTTTACTCCGTTAAACATGTTATTATTTTTCAAATCAATTTTATTAATTCAGTCTTAATGCTAAACATGCAAATATAATCAAATATATTCAATTATAATGCATTGTTATACAGTTTTCACTTAAAAAGACTTCCAAAGGAACAAAATGTTTAATCAACGGACAAGTAAAATATCCTAATCGTTTCCTTTTCTCGACATAATTATATAATTTTGCATTATTAAATACAATAAAACGACTATTATGGAGCAAAAGGTTATTATAACAAACAATGCGACAGAAGAACTGGAGAATATAATTTCTGAAAGCAAAAACGACAAGTTCTTTATTCTTACAGACAGCAATACAAACAAGAACTGCCTGAATATGCTGCATTGCTCTGAGCTCATAGCCAATGCACACATAATAACTATAAAAGCAGATGATACAAACAAGAACATTGAATCTACAGCACATGTATGGAAAGAGCTGAGCGACAATGGATGCACACGCCATTCTTGCCTGATAAACATTGGCGGCGGAATGGTTACTGACCTTGGGGGATTTGCTGCATCCACATTCAAACGCGGCATCGACTTCATCAATATCCCTACTACATTGCTTTCCATGGTAGATGCTTCTGTCGGCGGAAAGACTGGAATAAACTTCAATGGACTGAAAAACGAAATAGGAGTATTCAACGATGCCAAAGCCGTAATCATTGATACCGCCTTTCTGAAAACGCTCGACCAACATAACATCTGCTCCGGATATGCGGAAATGCTTAAACACAGTCTGCTCAAAGACTATAAGATGTGGGTACAGCATATCAACTTCAATCTTTACAGTCCCGACTTTGACCCTCTTCTGAACATGATAAAGGAAAGTGTTGAGGTTAAAGAACGGATTGTAAGTGAAGACCCTCACGAATCAGGAATAAGAAAAGCCCTTAACCTCGGACATACTGCCGGACATGCCTTTGAGTCATACGCCATGCACACAAACAGACCAATACTTCATGGGTATGCCGTGGCTTATGGCATCATTTGCGAACTTTACTTAAGCCATGCGCTGCAAGGTTTTCCTTTAGACAAAATGAGACAAACCGTCAACTTCATAAAAGAAAACTATGGGCGCATGAATATAACATGTGATGATTACGAGTCTTTATACTCTCTGATGAAACACGACAAAAAGAACACCGGCAATGAAATCAACTTTACATTGCTTAAGGATGTTGGCGACATTAAAATCAACCAAACAGTATCTAAAGAACTGATTCTGGAATCGCTTGACTTCTATCGCGAAATTTAATCAAGCAGACACTCCACAACTTTCTAAGCAGACATCACTCCAACGCTACGGCAGAGCGAACTCTACTTAGCGTTTCAGGTGTCATCTGCAGATAACTTGCTATGTATACGAGAGGAGCCTTCATTATCACTTTCGGATTTAGCTTGCAGAGCTTTCTGTATCTGTCCTTGGCACTCTCAAAACGCAACAAGTCGGCACGGCGTTGTGATATAATCAGACTTTCCTCAAGAATCTTTCTATATAGAATCTGAATGTTCACATTGTGCAAAGCCACTTCTTCAAGTCTGTCCTTAGGCAAAGCATATACTACAGAAGGTTCAAGAGCCTCAACGATAAGCTTTGACGGTTCATTCTGGAACAAACTCTCTATACACATGAACACGTTTCCGTCAACGGCAAGATATTCCGTTACCTCTTTGTTGTTTTTATAATAATACTCTCGAAGCAAGCCTCTCTCTACATAATATATTGCAACGCATACTTCACCTTCACTCACAACATTCTCTCCCCTTGCAAATTTCATAGGCACAAGTATGCTCTCCAATATATCCAACTCATCGTGAGCCATAGTACTGTATTTCCTGGCAAGCTCACGGGCTATATCTCTTTTTGTCAATATAGGCTCTTTCATAACCACATATATATTAAGTTTAATCAAGTTTCAAAACTGCAAGGAAAGCCTTCTGCGGAACTTCCACATTTCCTATCTGTTTCATTCTCTTCTTTCCTTTTTTCTGTTTCTCCAGAAGTTTTCGTTTACGGCTGACATCTCCTCCATAGCATTTTGCCGTTACATCTTTTCTGACACACTTAATGGTTTCTCTTGCAACAATCTTTGCTCCGATGGCTGCCTGAATTGCAATATCAAACTGCTGACGCGGTATCAGCTCTTTCAGCTTCTCGCATATTCTTCGTCCAAAAGTAACGGCATTATCCTGATGTGTGAGAGTAGACAAGGCATCCACTGGTTCACCATTCAGCAAGATGTCAAGCTTGGCAAGTTTCGACAGTCTGTAGCAGTCCACATGATAGTCGAACGAAGCATATCCCTTTGATATACTCTTCAACTTATCATAGAAGTCTATGACGATTTCTCCCAATGGTATCATGAAATGCAAGTCTACACGATTGCCACTGATATACTCCTGCTTGATTAGTTCGCCTCGCTTATCAAGACACAGCTTCATTATAGGACCGATATAGTTTGTGTCCGTAATGATGGAAGCCTTTATATATGGCTCTTCAATATGGTCTATCATAGTTGCATCAGGCAGACCCGACGGATTGTGAACTTCCTTTGAATGACCTTGCTTGTCATATACCATATAAGAAACGTTCGGCACAGTAGTTATAACATCCATGTTAAACTCTCTGTCAAGTCGCTCCTGCACAATCTCCATGTGCAACAGTCCCAGGAAGCCGCAACGGAAACCAAAGCCCAAAGCTACAGATGACTCAGGCTGGAACGTCAGCGAAGCATCATTCAGCTGCAGCTTTTCAAGTGATGTACGCAAATTCTCGTATTCAGAAGGGTCTATCGGATATACACCGGCAAACACCATTGGCTTAACTTCCTGGAATCCGTCAATGGCATGTTCACATGGTCGTGCAACATGAGTGATAGTATCTCCGACCTTCACTTCCGTAGGGTCCTTGATACCGCTTATTATATATCCCACTTCGCCTGTTGAAAGCTGTTGCTGGGGTATCATATCCATCTTAAGTACTCCCACCTCGTCAGCGGTATACTCCATTCCTGTATTATAGAATTTTACCTTGTCACCCTTCTTTATCATTCCGTTCTCTATCTTGAAATAAGCGATAATACCACGGAACGGGTTAAAGACGGAGTCAAAGATAAGGGCCTGCAAAGGAGCCTTCATATCGCCTATCGGGTGAGGAATACGTTCTACAACAGCCTTCAGCACATCAGGAACGCCTTCTCCTGTCTTACCCGAAGCCCGAAGGATGTCACTACGCTCGCATCCAATAAGGTCTATTATCTCGTCTTCCACTTCATCCGGCATGGCAGAAGGCATATCTATTTTATTTATAACCGGAATGATTTCCAGGTCATGGTCTATTGCCATATACAGGTTACTGATTGTCTGAGCCTGTACGCCCTGGGTGGCATCAACAACAAGAAGTGCTCCTTCACAGGCAGCAATGCTCCTTGACACCTCATAAGAGAAGTCAACGTGTCCAGGAGTGTCAATAAGATTCAGAATATATTTTTCTCCGTTATATTCATATTCCATCTGTATGGCATGACTCTTTATCGTTATACCTCTTTCTTTTTCCAGATCCATGTTGTCGAGCATCTGTCCCTCCACAATCTTTATCGTATTGGTATATTCCAGAAGTCTGTCGGCAAGAGTTGATTTGCCATGATCTATATGTGCAATGATACAGAAGTTTCTAATATTATTCATTTATGATTATATTCTTTTACTTTTCCAATAATGTACTTATATACTAATATAATGCAAATTTACTACATTTTTTTGATAACAACATATTAATGAATAAAAAAAATCCGAGTTGCATTTTTTTGCCACCCGGATTCCTTTTGTTTTAGTACTCAATATATACTATGTTACTGTTTCTTTCCTTCTTTTATCTTTGCTACGTATGCATCGATTACAGCCACAGCCGTCACATTTACGATATCTCTTACAGAGCTTTCAAAGTCTGTAAAATGTATCGGCTTGTTTAGTCCCATCTGGATAGGACCTATTATCTCCGCATCTCCATCAATACCTTGCAAAAGTTTGTATGCTGCATTCGCACTGCTCAAGTTTGGGAACACAAGAGTATTAACATCTTTACCCTTAAGTCTTGAGAATGGATATTTTGAATCACGCAAATCTTTATTGAGAGCGAAATTAATCTGCATCTCTCCATCTATTGCAAGCTCTGGATACTGTCTTTGCATTTCTGCTACAGCCTCATGAACCTGCAGCGGACTTCCGCAGTCATCTGTTCCGAAATTCGAATAGCTGATCATTGCTATATTCGGTTCTTCATTAAAGAATCTTACTGTAGAGGCACTCAACTTCGCAACGTCCAGCAGTGTATCCTTATCCGGATGACGATTAATCAGAGTGTCTGCGATGTAATAAACGCCCTTGCTGGTATTCAGAATATGCATTGTACCGAAATGGGTATAGCCTGGCTGGATGCCGATAACCTCTTTTGCAACCTTTATTGTATTGGAATATTTCGTATACAGTCCTGTGATAAACGCATCTGCCTCACCTGTTTCAACCATCATCATGCCGAAATAGTTACGCTCAAACATCTTATCGTTGGCCTCCTCAAATGTACAACCTTGACGCTGACGCTTTTCTGCCATTATCTTTGCATAGCGTTCTCTTCTCTCGCTCTGATTGTCATGTCGCAGGTTTACTATTTCTATTCCGTCAAGACTGAGCTCCAGTTCCTTGGCAAGTTTCTCTATTCTTTCGTCGTTACCTAAAAGTATTGGCTGGCAAATGCCTTCTGCCTTTGCCTGAACTGCCGCTTTAAGCATTGACGGATGCAAGCCTTCTGCAAAAACAACCTTCTGCGGATGCTTACGTGCCGTATCATACAGTTTCTGAGTAAGCTTCGTTTCTTGTCCGAGCATCTCACGAAGTCTGTTTTTATATGCTGCCCAATCCGTTATCGTAGTACGTGCTACCCCACTCTCAATAGCCGCCTTGGCTACAGCCGCAGAAACTTCTGTTATAAGACGAGGGTCTACTGGTTTCGGAATAAAGTAAAGAGGACCGAATGTCAGATTGTTCACATGATATACATCATTGACAACATCCGGAACTGGCTGCTTTGCCAAATCCGCAATGGCATTTACTGCTGCGAGTTTCATCTCCTCATTGATTGCAGAAGCATGTACATCAAGCGCGCCACGGAATATATACGGGAAACCGATAACATTGTTTATCTGGTTAGGATAGTCAGAACGTCCTGTACTCATAAGTACATCCGGACGACTCGCCATAGCATCCTCATAAGAAATTTCAGGTACTGGATTGGCAAGTGCAAACACGATAGGCTGGTCTGCCATTGAACGTATCATATCCTGCGTGAGAACATTTCCTTTTGAAAGTCCAACAAAGACATCTGCCCCCTTTATTGCCTCTTCCAGATTATGAACATCCCTACGCTCCGTAGCAAATAGTTTCTTCTGCTCCGTCAGATTCTCCCTGTCACTTGTTATGACACCCTTTGAGTCAAGCATAAGAATATTCTCTCTTCTTGCTCCCAAGGCCATATACATCTTTGTACAAGAGATAGCTGCTGCGCCAGCTCCGTTCACTACAATCTTGACTTTTGATATATCTTTTCCGTTTACCTCCAGAGCATTCTTCAGACCTGCTGCCGAGATGATTGCCGTTCCGTGCTGGTCATCATGCATTACCGGAATGTCAAGTGTCTTCTTCAGTCTTTCTTCTATATAGAAACACTGTGGAGCTTTAATGTCCTCAAGGTTTATTCCGCCAAAGGTCGGAGCAATACGCTCAACTGTCTCACAAAACTTTTCAGGATCTTTTTCCGCTATTTCTATATCAAAGACGTCAATTCCTCCATATATCTTGAAAAGCAGACCTTTCCCTTCCATCACAGGCTTTCCACTCATCGCACCTATATCGCCAAGACCAAGCACGGCTGTTCCGTTGCTTATCACGGCAACAAGATTACCTTTATCTGTATATTTATAGGCATCGTTAGGATTATCCTGTATTTCAAGACAAGGGAAAGCAACACCTGGAGAATATGCAAGACTCAAATCAGTCTGTGTACTGTAGGCTTTCGTTGGCTTTACTTCTATTTTACCTGGGCGCGAGCCTTCATGATATGCTAAAGCGGCTTCTTTTGTGATTTTTACCATACTGTTTAATTTATAAGTTGTTTTAATAGATTTACTCATATTAAATATACGATTCACTTGCAAAAGTAATAAAAAACAATGGCAAACAAAGAAAATATCAAATAAAGTTTGTACTTTTGCATTAAAATGTAACAACAATGCATAAAAACGGTAATAATAATTCATCGCAATACAGGAATGAACTAAAATTCAGAATCATCCGTACCGCAATGCCTCTTTTCAAGCAAAAAGGCATCAAGGCTGTCCGTATGGATGATATCGCAAATATTTTATCTATATCCAAGCGAACCTTGTATGAAATATACAACAATAAGGAAGATTTATTGTTGGAAGGTGTAAAAAACGACTATTACGAAATGACAAAGCGTATTCAGGATTATGCCATGACAGCAGAAAACGAGATAGATATTGTCGTTACGTTTTTCCGTATGAAATTTGCTGATTTGGATTCTATAACACCTAAGTTCTTTACCGAACTTGACAAATATGAGAAGGTAAAGCTTTTTATGCAAGAATACAAGACAGAACAGCAAACCGAAGCCACTGAGTTTATAAGAAAATGTATTGAGAACGGTTTCTTTGTGCCAAGCATAAACTATGGTATTATACAGGAAGTCTGTGATTACGTAATGAGTTCCGTAATATCCAACAGCCTGTATAAGAAATACACTCTGAAAGATATTTTCTGTAATTTCTTTATTGTACTGCTCCGTGGGTTCTGTACAGAGAAAGGACTTGTATTGCTCGACCTGTATTTAAAGAAAACTTATATATAATGAAAATGCTCCACACGCAAATCAACGTTGTGGAGCATTTCTTTATTTTGTATGGAATTTATCAAGCCAATGGTCAATAAGTTTTCGTGCTATTGACAGCTTGTCCGGTATTGCAGGCAATTTGTCATACCTGAACCATCCGCCTGCATTCAACTCAGACAATTGCAACTTTATGTCACCGCTTTCATATTCAGCATAAAAGCCACACATCAATCCACAAGGATAAGGCCAGGGCTGGCTTGCAAAATAACGAAGATTCTTTATCGAAAGTCCTGTTTCTTCCATCACCTCTCGCCTTACTGCCTGTTCCAATGTTTCACCTGTCTCTACAAAACCTGCCACAAGACCATAATAATTGCCACGGAAATTATTTGCCCTGACAAGCAAGACCTCATCACCTTTCTGGATTAATACTATAACGGCAGTGGACAACTGCGGCCATATTTCCTTTCCACAACACTCACACTTTTTGGAAATGTCGGTATGCATATTCATTTTTCCACCGCATACTCCACAATAGCGTGTCTGCGAATCCCAATAAAGGATTTCCTCACACTTACCGGCTTTAAGATAAAGCTCAAGGGAAAGTTTGTGGAATGAGGGACGTAATCCGCACATTTCATATCTTTCGTTATCCACAACAGGCTCTTTCAAATAAAAAGCCTTCACCTCCACTCCATTCAACGGGGCGATATTATGAACATCCGTCTCATCCGAATATGCCACAGGAGGCTCATTCTGTAAAGGAATTGTATAAGTGCCATCTTCTCTTTTCTCCAGCAGAAGGTCCGACTTATAAAAAACAAACCAATATCTCATTCTTCTTTCTTTTAAATGCTAATCTCGCCACTTCCAAAGCAACGATGGTTATTCTCATCATATACTACACAGAACTGACCTGGTGCCACTCCATGTATCGGCTCATCTGAATGTATCATATAATGGCGGTCGTCCATCTTTTCTATAATGGCAGGATGATACTCCGGCGTGTGGCGTATTTTGAATCTCACCTTGTGCATATCCACCTCTTTGGTCAGGAAGTGAAAATCAAGAACCGGAAAATCTTTCTTGTATGCCGTCTTCGGGTCATAGCCATGACTTACATACAGTATATTCGAACCGATATCTTTTTTAACGACGAACCACGGACCGCCTCCAAAGCCAAGCCCCTTTCGTTGTCCTATAGTATGATACCACAGTCCTCGATGCTCCCCAATCTTCTTTCCTGTTTCAAGGTCCACAACATCGCCGGGATTATCTCCAAGATAACGGCGGATATAGTCATTATAGTTTATCTGTCCAAGGAAACATATTCCCTGACTGTCTTTTCTCTTGGCATTTACAAGATGTTCACGTTCTGCTATAATCCTCACTTCATCTTTCTGATAATGCCCTATAGGGAAGATAGCCTTTTTCAGTTGCCATGAATAAATCTGTGCAAGGAAGTCGGTTTGGTCTTTTACAGGGTCTGGACTTGTCACAAGCCATTTGTCTCCATTCTCATCGATTTCTGTCTGTGCATAATGCCCTGTTGCTATAAGGTCATAATTATATCCCATCTTTTCATGGAAAGCTCCGAACTTGATTAACCTGTTGCACATCACATCCGGATTGGGGGTAAAGCCGGCCTTAACTTTCTCCATTGTATAACGGGTTACCTCATCCCAATACTCACGATGACAGTCTACAACCTGCAGTCTGCATCCGTATTTATGAGCCACAGCTGTTGCCATCTCCAAGTCCTCTTCTGAAGAGCAGTCCCATTCTTCTTTCTCTTCAGGACCTATCTTTATGTAGAAGCAATCAGGTTGAAGTCCTCTACTTACAAGTTCATATACTACAACGGAGCTATCTACGCCACCAGACAGAAGCACAGCTATTTTCTTTTCTTTCAGATTTTCCTCCATCATCTTAGAATTCATCTTTTAATGTTTGATAAATACGCTGCACAGGCAATCCCATAACATTGAAATAGCTTCCTTCCAAAGAAGTTACTCCGATATAGCCTATCCACTCCTGTATTCCGTATGCTCCGGCTTTATCAAACGGCTTATAATTCTTCACGTAGAAATCCACCTCCTCTTCTGTCAGGTTCTTGAATGTCACATCTGTTGTGACATGGAAACTCGTTCTTTTCTCGGCAGAAGCGATACACACACCTGTCGTTACCTGATGAGTCTTTCCGCTCAGCTTCCTGAGCATACACTTTGCATCACACTCGTCTTTGGGCTTCCCGAGAATCTCAGTTCCGCATATAACAACGGTATCTGCAGTTATCACAAGAGTGTTGTCTTTAATCAAATCCGTATAAGCAGACATCTTTTCTTCCGCTATGTACTGTGCCACTTTCTCCGGTTCAAGCTCTTGCGGATAATCCTCACAGACTCCTTTTCTTACCAAAACGTCAAAGTGGAGGTCCAGACCTGCCAGGAGTTCCTTTCGGCGTGGACTTCCACTTCCAAGTATAACATTATATTGTTCTAACATATATTCTTTTTAGAAATGATAACCAAGTGTCAGCAAGAACTGATGACGGTTATTACTTACCTTTACAGCATCACAAACATTTTCTTTCCATGCGTTATCTGCATTGTCCGCATAATAGTTTGTGAAAGCATTGAACTTTCCATTCTGGGCTGAATACTGGTAGGCGAGGTCAAAAGAGAACTTGTCTACAGTATAGCCGATACCACAAGTCACACGGTTTGTTGACTCCCAATTGGTATAATCCGTTGCTGAACTATAGTATGAACCAGGAGAATTGATTGTGCCATCCTTGTACCCGTCCTTACTGTACATCGGTGATACATAATTATAACCCAAACGTATTGCAAGGTTTTCCTCCGGTTTATATTCCAGACCAAGCTTCAGAGTGCTTACGCCTTTTAAAGTGTAACCAGTATGGTCATTCATAGCATCATCGGAACTACTGTTTGAGTAGTATGTATCATAATACCAATCATAAGAGTCACCATCGTTTATTCTTGAATCCATAGTGCTGTAATCTGCGTATTCATAACCGGCACCGATTGCAAGATAATTGCCTACAGTAGTACCGAGACTGAAGCCGAACTTCCAAGGAGTATACAGTTTATAATCATAAGATTCTGTAGAACGACCCGTATCATACGACCCGTAATTTCCATTCAGGCTACGATTGTCAATTGTCGAATAGTTTGATGTCGTAAGGTCATACCATGTTGGTGTAGCCACAGACAAGCCAAAGCGGAATGGAGAATCCTCTATCGGACGAATTATAACGCCAGCCTTTATGTCAAATCCTGTACCGGTGATTCTTCTGTTGTCGGTAAGCGTCGTTGACCCAATGGAACTGTTGTCGTTGTCAAGCAAAGACTCTGTATACTCACTATAACCTTTATAATGAACATCATAGATACCGAATGTGAGTCCAAGATATACCCGGTCGTTTATGTTTCCGCTGATGTTAAAGTCGTAAGTTCCGATATATCCGGTATGTGCACGGTCAAACATATATCCGTTTGCACCAAGATAGCCATTGACAAAGCCTTTACCATTATCGTCCTTTGCCACTGGAAGCAAGGCATTTGCATACATGTAGTCCACCTGATTGAATGAATTGTCGTTACCTACATAACTACCTTCACTGCCCGACAAATCAAAGCATCCTTCGTTGCTCTTCAGATAAGTCAACTTGTTTTGGGAAGAGTTACCGTCAAGTTTACCTGTTGCCGAAAGGATATAGTCAAAATTTCTGCTCTTATGATAATTGAACGCAAGGTTCAAGAATGAATTTCGTCCTGACTTCTTTGAGTATACGAAACCTATCTGGTCGAAGCTCATATTTGTCTTGTTGGCACCCCCGAAACTCTTTCCGTCCTGCTGTGAAACAAAACCAAAAGACGCATTTACTGTAGAATGACGGAAGAGTCCTATTCCTGCCGGATTACTTGATATGGTAGAAAGGTCTGCTCCGAGTGCATCCATAGCACCACCCATACCGACATATCGTGCTGTACCGTTCAAATCCTGATTGGCAAGCTTTGCATTTTCGTATGTCTCCTGCGCATTTGCCGTGTTTGCTGCAAGCAATGCTATCGCTGAGAATAATACTATATTTTTCATCTCGTTATATTCTTTATTCATCTTTATTATGCAATTTCATAAACTCTATCGTCTTCCTCCAAAGTGTCCTCCGCCACCGGAGCGTCCGCCACCGCCGCTAAAGCCTCCGCTACGA
>URLQ01000009.1 GCA_900548745.1 uncultured Prevotella sp. | reverse complement strand
CTACACTCTGCCGGATGATGTAGACCGCGACAAGATTAGTGCCAGCGTTGCCAACGGCATCCTTACAATCACCATTCCAAAGACTACTCCTGAACAGGAGGCTAAGGTGATGAGGAATATAGAGGTTAAGTAATATCACTTAAAATAAGAACAAGCCCCATACTTTTGTTATTAAGGTAAAAGTATGGGGCTTGTTTTATACAGAATCTACGATTGCCCATAGATAAATTTATTGCTATAAATCTTCAATCTCTTTTGTTACACTTTTATTATTATTTAGTGTTTACAGAATAAGTATAAAGCAAAGTCTTTTTATATACACATTCCTTGCTTACAACATAAAAGTCAACATGAGAGAATTGCTATTTATCGAAGAATTCCACAACCGGAACAGTCTTCTCCTGATTCTTTTGTGTCATGTAGCGGAACACTCCTATTGGTTTCACACATTTATTTGAAGGCACACGAATCCTTTGGTCATCATAATATGATTTTCCATCCTTTGCAAGAAACAACACAGTTGTACCATAGTTATCAAAGTTTCCATCAACAATTGCTAAAGCACTACCGTTGGGTAGCACTTGCATCACTACGAAAACATTCGCATTGATAGTTTTTTGCGGTTTGTCGAACATAACAATATCGTCATCCACACACTCCGCTTCACTTTTACTCATTGACATTATATATCCTAAAGCAAAAAGCATAATAATGCCAGTAATAATTCCAGCTACAAACGTCAGGATAAATTTTGTTTTTTTTGTCATATGCTTTGATTCTTTATTAAAGTATTATATTGATAATTCTTTTAAAATAACCGGTTTTCGACAGCACCAACATTGCTTTTTGTATTGTCTATTTTTATCCAAAAATTTGGCATAATTGTCTTAAACTCTACATCTATAAAATGACACTGTTCCTTTATTATTCCACGTCGACGTATTGCCGGCTGCAAGCAATATGTGTCAAAGTCATCCGTATTAACATCTTCTGCATGAGTCCAATGCGGAAATAGTAGTTTCATATAAGCAACGGTCATACGTTTGACAGCATTGAAATCTCGTGTATCAGCATTTTTGTCACATCCCACTAATTCGTCAAACAATAGTCCATATACATTTTGAGTGCGAAGCGAATGTAGTATTTCAGAGAAGTATTCTACATTTAATGTCCACCCTTTGTAAATAATGCCTTTGTTGATACGAGGCAAGTGCCAACCTTCAATAAAACAATGGAAACGGTCAAGTAAAGCAGATTCGCGGAATGACTGTGGCAAAGAATCAAAGTATCGGTAGTTCAAAGGTCGGCGCTGCTCGTTAAGAGGTATATTGCCCATTATCATAAGCCCACACTCTGAACTGAATTCATTGTTGTCTATCGTTGTTTTACCAGACTCTAAATACGATTTGAGAGCAGCCTGAATCTCTGCCGGTTCTTGGAAAATGATTGTCTGAATTTCATCAAAGGCAGTGAAATCATGGTTCTTGATGATGCCATTCTGCTGCTTGGCTTTGTCATAGAAAAGTTTGGCACGTGTAACTTTACCACCACTCACAAGCCATCCATACTTTGAGAGGTTTCCAAACACAAATGACTTACCCGTTCCTTTTGGAGCAAGTTCTATAACATTCAATCGAGGCTCGACAAAAATAAGAAGACGTGTCAAAAACTCCATCTTCTGTGTCATTGTCTCAAAACCATCGGCTTCATATTCCATAGACGACAAAAGCACATCTATCCACTCCTCCGTAGAGAAAACAGCACGAGCGTTTCGCAAGTAATCAATATCAACACTGCGGTAAGGCTTGAATGGTTTGTAGTCAACCATCTCAACATGATTTTTCTTTCCATCTTCATCTGGAAGTACAGAAAGTTTTATAATTCCCCATTTCTCGCCATCCACGAGTTCACCTTGATGATTTTTGTAAACGTACTCAGGTATTTGTCCTTCATTTATTTTGATACCAAGATCTGGAATTCCAAATCTGCGCACACCTTTTACCAAATCTATGTAGATGATAAAACGTGTGAGCAAAGTCAACTCCTCACCAGAAGCCAAACGGTCTTTTACTTCTGTTTGCTTTTGCGGTATTACCATATCAAGGAAATTGGTCAACTCAGCACGGTTGACACTTCCATCCACATTGATAAATCGCTTCAGAATAAAGTCTTTTACAAATGACGGAAGGTTTCGCCCAGCAAACAAGCTGTTTGTTGATGCCGGGTCTTTATATATAGCCATCGGGGAAAACTGCTCCCGAAGCTTTTGTGTGACAGTTGCTTGCATAATTTAAAATCCGAATAAGTCGTCTTCCTGGACACCTGTGTTGATGCTCAGATTGTCTGTTTGTTTAAAATCTCCTATATGCAGGATTATTCTTGTAGAAGTGTTGACAAGATTCAATCGCTCACTCTCATAAACATCTCCACCCATATTCTGAAGTACATAGTCAATACCATTATATGTCACAATAGGAGTATCTATGCTACTGAGACCCTTTATTGTATATCTCACTATGGGGCTACTTGCCAAAATTTCGTTTGACTGCAATTTCGCAGAATATACATTTGCATTTTTTTGACTGGAAACAATTATGATAGGTACAAGTACCTCTTCAGGTGTTGCGCCTCCATGAGCACCCTGTCCCATTGGCGTTTTGGCGGAAAGAGAGTTGTTATTCAATGAGCACAGCGTCTGGCCATCATCCAAAACAACGTAGTTATTGTCTGCCGGAGCAGATCCTTTGAGCCAATGTCCACAACGTCCAGCATGATCTGTCTCCACGCCTGCGAGGTTAAGTCCAGCTCCGAACTGTGCCATATAGCTGACTCCATGATCAGAGACAAATGCTATCTTCTTGCCATTGTACAGCGAGAGAACTTTCGAAATAGCATCTTCTACAATTCTAAACTCCTCAATAAGGTATGCAGGATATTTTTTCGGCGTATGCGCAAACTTATCAACATCTCCGATTTTCTCCAGTTTGCCATTTGCCATCTCATCCAACTTCGTCTTGTTTACGGAAGTGACTGTAGGCAATTCTGAAGCTGCGACATAAATTTCATTCAAGAACACTCCATCTGCCTTGTGTTTTTCAATAACTCGTGTTATGAATGGAATCCAATCTACACCAAGCCCGTCTATCCAATAGTAAATGTCAATATCCTGCCTGTTGTGCATGAATGTCTTTACAGTCTTGAAACCATTGCGCCATGTCTCAAAACTGACTTGTGAAGCATTAAGTTCCTTGAGCTTGTTTGTCAGGTTTTCTGTTTGACTATTCCCCACTTTTGAAAGACAATATTCCTGGAAATATTCATTTATCCAACCGTTGACTTTCTCTGTTTTCACACTTGAAGGCAACAAATAGGCATACAATTCAGGGAAAAGAATCTTTATATAGTTCTTTTCTATCTTTCCGTGACCAACCCATTCCGTCATAAGACATTGTTCTGACAAAGTGAGTGGTGACATATATTTCATCGCAAACAATGGTCCACGTTCTGGATCAGCAGCCATTGCCGACAACTTTGCCTTAACCTTTTGTTCTGCCAAACTCGTTATCTGCACATGCTGTCTTTTTGCTTCTCTAAGCAGAGCCAAACGTTGGCTAATACTGGTCTCGTCAAGAGGCTCTTCAAAGATTTGGGTAGCTATTTGTGAGAACAAATCTGACGAGCCCAAAGAGGCAACGTTCTCCAAGACCCTAATGAGATAATTGCATTCCTCTGTTTTCCATACAAAATAAGTTTTCAGCAGCCAGCGTGAAAACTCATCCCTATATTCAAACCATGTCTGCACAAAGGCATTCTCTTCATTCAAACTTGATGTATTGAACCGTTGATTGACAAAAGCGTCAAAATCAAAATCTGCCACATCAATATTGGAAGCCAATTCTTCCCAATACGGCATATCTTCTTCTCTTGCATTCAATTTGCCAAAATCAATACGGAGTCCTTTGGTCAAGAATTCAAACGCATTGTTGCAAATCGTATACTTGAAGGCATTGTCTGGCTGGGCATTATTACTGTTGGCGAAAATACACTTTGATGTACAAATAATCTGCGGCTTTATCTTGGCACCCACATTTTTCCAAAGGGCAATCCAATGGCGTAGGTCTTCACACAGCGTATAATGTTCTTCAAGTCCTTTCACACCGTATGTTGTTCCCTTCGTAAGAATCAGGTGATAGTTGTCATACTCTGTCCCAGAGTGGTATTCCCATATGTGGATATTTGGATCGTCCTTGAATTTGCTCACCTTGCTCTGCATACCGATAACAGGCACGTATATACGCTGGTGATCATGTTGGGCTTCTTCCGGTGATTGGATAAGACGTATTGTCTTCAGCAACGAATCAAACTCAGCGTAATGTGCATTGTCATAGAATCTTGTTATCTCCGAAAATGGCGCGATGACGAAATCGTTTGCAGGCAGACTTTTAATGTAAGTCTCGAATAATGCGGCAAGTTGCGAATAGGTGATAAGTTTGTCGTCCTGTCCGTCTTTCATCCATTTTTCTATGCTTTGCACATACACGTCATGGTCTTGGCACACTTGCACGAAATCGCCAAAGTCGCCAAAATTCTCAAACAATACAAAACGTATTGGATAGCGGTTGCGGAGACTGCTCTCCGCTCCCGTCCAAAGTTTGTCGACCTCTATTTCATGACAGAGGTCTTCCAATGTACCAAACTCCTTATACATAGATTTAACCGTTTATCTTGTCCAACAGCCACTCTCCACATTCGTCACACAGTCGGGTAAGCAGAGCCTTTGCATCATCAAGGGAAACAATGCTTGAAATGTGCTTTTTTGCTTGCTTGCGCTTCTCCTCCAATGCGTTAGAATCCGTATAGGATGTTTGTACAGTATTATTGACAGGAGGCTCTGAAACCATGCCGTTGCTTTGTTGCCAACCATTGTTCTGCTGCCAACCATTGCCATTTGTTGCTTGCTGACCGTTTGCAGAAGAATTTCTGGCAGAGTTCCACTGCAAGGCTTTCTTTTCTACTTCTTCCTCCGTCCAGTAACCTACTGTTGATTGTAGATTTTGCTCGATGAAGTGCTTCACGTCATCCACTTCATCTTCTTGTATGTTGATGAAGTCAAGCTGCATCAGATAATTCTTAAAGCCATCAGAGAAGGCTGCATCCACATTGAGGATGTTCTTCATCTCGAACCTCAGTTCAGAGATGAGGTCTATAGTATCCTTTACCAACGCTGGATTCCGCAGGTCGCGTTCCATACAGATGGTGACGATATTGTCTATCAGTCTGCGCTCTTCATCCGTAATGTTCAGCATGACTGGCAAACTGGCAAAAGCAGCTTCCGAGGCGTATTTCACCGTCCACAGCGGATATCCTTTCTTGCCAAGAAACTCTGATGTAATGGCATAGCGGGCATCTTTCAGACTGGTCACATCCGAATAGTCATTGTTCTTGTTGTTCAGCTTGAAAAGCGATATGAGGTCTTTGCACAGTTTGCCTTCCTCGGGAGTCTGGAACTTGAAGTTCAGCTTACTGTTCGATTTCTTGTCGTCCCACACCTTGAACAGCCACACGATATCGTCAATCAATGCATTCTTGTCGCGTGGCTTGCCCTGCATATCGAATATTTTGTTTGCCCAAGGCTTCAGGGCAAAAGCCATCATTGCCATTGGAGCAAAACTACCGTATAAGCCGTATGGGGGCTTCTGCAAAACAGAAAACTTGTCATCAAAGTTGAATGGAAGACTCTTGTCTGCATACTTGATGATACTCTGTACCTTGTCATATACAACCTTGAACGGATGGTTCTCTGGCACATCGTCCTTCCACTCCATGTTGTCATCCAAGCACTCTTGTACAAGATATTGTATAGGGCGCATCTGAGCGGTTATAGTTGTCAGTTCGTCCTTTGAAGTGGCAAAGATGAATGTACGCACAATCTCTTTAGAGTTCTGCTGGCGCCAGAATGTTGATGGTGACTTTTGGCGCAACAATTCGCAAGCATCCGGACCATACGGGAATATGGTCGGAGATATCACACTATTGACAATGCTTGAAAGATGCTTCACTGAAATAGGTTGCTTTTCTTCACCGTTTATATATACAACAGCATTGCCACGCTGCACGCTGTCCATCCATTCCTTTACCATCGACACAGCATGGTCGCGGTGTACTTTCTGCTGGTCAAGGAATCCATGGCTGCTGGCACATGCATAGTTGGCTTGATATTCTATAAACTGCTCATACTTAGCATCGGTAAACACCTCGTCAAACACAAGATACACAATATTCTTCAGGTCTTTGTCGTTCTCGTCTTCGGCACATTTCTCTGCAAAACTGCGCAGCACGCCAAGTTCAGCGTTGTTTCTTGCCATCAGCAGAGCGAAGAACATGGCGCTCGTCTTCGTATCCTTTCGTGCATTCTTAATTTGGCTTCTGAGCACGGCTTCGTTCTGATGGTCGGAGAAAAACTTGAATCCATATGGGCGTATCACTTTCTGCATCATCTTTTTCTCAAAAGCCGTGCTGGCTGCATCTGAGAAATTAAGTATCTGCTCTGTAAAGCGATACTGCACATTGCGCATCTCTGTTTTTTTTTCTTCTATCTCACCTGAAGGCAGGGCAGAGAACTGTACTGAGTACAATCCGCCTGGCGCACGTTGTATGATGCCTTGTTCATTGAACCACTGTAGCACTGTGTCCACCTCACTGTCATAACGTGTTCCAGCAAACAGGGCATGTATGTTGTCCTCCGATGGTGTTACCAGTCCGTTGTTGTTCTCTCCCGACACATTGTTGAAGGCGTTGAGCAACAATATTCCCTTAAATACAGCAAAATAGGCTGCACCTTCATTGCTGACCTGTAGCTTGTATGAGTTGTAGCGTTCCGTCACGGCTCCATAGTTGGTCACATCATCTTGGAATACCTTCAGCACATAATCCCACAGATAGTCTGCCGTGATGGTGTCGCGGTTGAGGAAATGTTCTTCGCTGTCAAGGAACTCTCGTATGGAGTCATTCTGTCCCAAGAACTCGAACACGCTTCGGCTGGACGAACCTACCACAGTGGCATAGTGGGTGGCAAGATTAGCTGTGCCCGGATGCAGAGGGTAGAGATTGAAAAGGTCTTTGCGAGTGGACTGCTGGTCGTTGCTGGTAGCGGTAAAAATATCAAGCAACTGCGAATTCATCGTATAGAATTGCTGGCACATCTGCGTATGTCGCTCCTCGTCGATGATTTCAAACTTGCGCGACATAATCTTGAATGCCGACACCGACTCCATGTTATACTTCATGCGGTGATAGCGTCCATCGGTCTGCTTCAGCTGTTCCGTGTCTATGCCGTTAAAGGCTGATGGGTGAGAGATGAGGAACATGTATGAATTGCTATCTTCATTCATAAACTTCTGTGCCACCTCCTGCAGCTGTTTTAGTACGGGCACACCAATAGCGTCGGTCATCACATCGGTGAACTCGTCCCAAACAATAAGCAGTCCATTGTAAGTTCCAAGTTCTATAAGACGTTCTTCCACCTCGCCAAGCCATTGTTTTATGTTATCATTGTTCAGACGGATATCCAGTTGAGCCTCGCGCAGAGTATCACTCACACGATGGAAAATACCAAGATCTCCCGTCGATAAGCCATTCGCCAGCTGATCGCTGTCGGATACTACAGACGAAAGGGCGGTATGCGTATCTATAAGATGATTCCAAATCTCCGGATTCTGCTGTATCTGCTCAATATAGTTCTCATAATCCGTAGGTACGGCAATCTCTATCTTGTGCTTACGAAGCGTTTCTGTCACAGCCTTCTGAAGCACAAGAGCCAAGTCTCCGGGATGTGTCATTGCTCCCAGTCCATACACATTGACCGTGAGCAAACGTTTCGTTTCGCGAAGCGAATAGATAGCTTGGCGGATGGCGGCAAACTTTGCATCCTTATATTCATAGTCCACCCAGTCGCGAATATCCTCCACAGCATCACCCAGCAAGTGACTGATTACTGCCACTGCATGGCTCTTGCCAGTGCCGTATGTACCATTTATCCAAAAACTCTTGTGGTTGTCAATGTCGTTTCCACGCACACTCTTTATGACCGTACGCAACACGTTGTTAAATTGTTCATTGGGGATGAACGAAACCCATTCACCCTTTTTTTCTTCTGCTATGTCGTAGGCGGCCTTGCCACCACGTAGCTTTATTATATCGTCATACTTAGTAGCCATAAGCGTATGATTGGTTTGTTATAGTTATTTTGTCAGGTATCGACTGATGATGTTCTGTTTGATATAATCCCTATTCTCTGCGTCTTGTAATAGTTCCCATAGCTCATCGTCCAATTTTGCATAGAGAAGATTCTCGCGGAGATATTTGGCAGAAGGAGAGGATGACATACTCGGAGACTCAAAGTCACGCTTCCATATTAAATGATAGAATGGAGAACTTGCAAGATGATAAAATGGTTTAAGAAATGTTGACAAGCAACATTTTTTCTCACCATAGACCTTCTCATATTGTGAGACAAACATTTGTTGTAAGCAAACATCATCTAAGCCAAATTTATTACAGCATAACTTACCATACTTGACACATTCAATCAAAGACAAAAGGTATAGTGGCTTTGATAACGAAATCCGTCCTCTATAATTACCCAATGTTAAAGAAAGAATCATATCTGTGTATGTAACAAGTAATGCTTTCATTTCGCTAATGTCTCTAAAGCTTTTTCAGGAGTTAAATCATCTCTTAGTGTAATATGATCCAAACCCATATTTAGTTCTGCCACCAATACTCTGTGACTATCAGAAGAAAGAAAACGCAATTTCTTTTCCAAATCACTTTTTGAAATACCAAATTCCTTATATATTCCGTCCTTTTCATCAGCTTTGTAAAAGTCGGAAACTCTCATCAAGTTGCTTTCCTTTATCTGTGCATATTTGTATAATGAATATGCAACTGCTTCCACCTCAATATCTGAAAATCCAGACCGAGTATATGTGTTCTTGTCAACCTTTGTCATTTGACCAAGTTCCTCACCTATAGGACTCTCCTTAAATGTACGAGTGAGAGCATACACAACATTCTTTATCGTTGTTGTGCTGTCACTGGAATAATCATTCTTTACCCCTTCTCTCAAATCAGCATCAGTGAAATTGCTTCCGAAAGAAACATTCTGTGAATACCAATGTGCTATAGGAGAATTGTACGTCAAGTTTATCCAAATAATTTGCCATACTAAACTTGGATTGTTCTCATATATTTCGATAAGCAACTTTCCAAATGGGGTAATTTCTCTTTTCTTTGTATCAGAAAGAATTTCAGCCTGAACAAGCCATTTTACGAAACTTGGCAACTGCTCCTTAACATTTAGTCCATGATCTGTTGTCTGAAAATAATCGTCATGATTAAACATATAGTAGTCTAACCATTCTTCACGTAATCCAAAATTATTATAACTAATCAGTTTCATTTTATTCTTTGGTATTTCTGTTATTTTTAATGAATGAGCTACAATACATCCAGTTTCATGGAAATTTAGGCATTTTCCACAATGGATACATTTATTAGTGTTTATTTCGGCTTTTGGTAAAATAGATAATGCACCTGTCGGACATTCCACTTCACAAGCTTCACAATTTATGCAAAATGTAGCCTTATTCAAAGCCCTTTTTATCAATCCTTGCAACGCTAAACTTTTTGCCGTATTTTTGAAAGACAAACTATAAACATCACCATTATTTTCACAATTGTATGAGTATACTTCATTCCTGTATTTGAGTTCTCCTTGTTTTTCAGAACCTGTAAATGGAGCAATAGCGCTAATCCATGTTAAAGGATGCTTCTGCGGTTTAATCATCATGACATTCAAGTCTGGCTTTGAAGACAAAAAGTCAATAGCTGAGGAAGAATGAATGTCACGACCGCCGGCTCGTCGTTTCCAGTTTCCATCTTCAATATAATTTCTAAAATCCTGTACCTTGTTACGTTTTACATTGTCTTCAATTCGTGACAAAAAGGGCTCAAGTTCTTCATGAAAAGTGTGATTAACCACCATGTCATTCCATTCAGAGGAAAAAGGACAAATAATACATCCAACTCTTGTTATACCACGTCTGTATGCAATATTAATTGGAAAGCCATAGCGGAACAAATACAAAAATACTTCAACAGAAGACCAAGATAATATTGGACTTGCATTGATAACAGTCGAATGTTTAACACCTTTTCCAATTCGATTATATCCACTTCTTCTTACAGACTCCTCCGCTCTCACTCCGTCGAATGTCAGAACATGTGCTTGCTTGTTGCCTTCAACTTTCAACATTCGGTACAACGGTGCCGTCTTCATCACTGAGCAGCACCAACGGTGATTGTCACTTGGTGTGCCAATCTTGTCCCAATAGTTCAGTACCGATTCGTGGTTGCGGGCTGTAAGGAAACGGAGTGAAGGAAACTTCTTTTTATAGTACGCCTCCACGTCTTTGTAAAGAGCGAGAGAAGGAGGCAGTTCATAGCCCGTATCGCTATATATCACCTCGAAGTCTGTCGGAGGAATGGCACGGGTACACAAGTCGAGTACCACTTGCGAATCCTTCCCACCAGAGAAACTTGCTATAAAGCGGTCTATTTTGGTAGATAGCAACACACGCTTGCCTTCTTTTTCTGCCGTAGCAAGCGGCATGATGTCGAACGAGTCACAATCCTGTTTAACCACAGCCATCCTTTGCTTGCTTTTCTTCTCCACGCGTTCTGCCATTGCTTCAAAGTCGAGCTTGTTGGCATCAGCCTTATCATAAGTCTTGTTGACTTTTGCATACGCCAAATAAGTATCACGTATAAACTCTATCGCTTCGTTCTCCAGCACAAACATCAGTTCTGATGTGCGCTGAAGCATCGTCTTGACATCCACTGGTTCCAAAGCCATCGGCTCCACACCAGGCTGCATTTCAAGTGTAGGCTTAGTATATATATTGGCACCCTTGGCATCGAAGAGCCTTACTCCACGATACCAATACTGCTTGTTCACAGCCCACATAATTGGCTCTTCGGCATGAGGATAACTCCATCCCAATTTGTCAAGCCCCAACAAATCAAGTTCTTCATAGAACACGGGGCGAGGGGAAACACCAAGAGTGCCTTCCACAATACGCGAGTGCAGTAGCACTCCACCAGTTTCCTTATCCCATGTTATTTTGTACACTTGATTCTATCTCCTTATTTTCCCGATAGAATCTCCCAAATCTCGGAATATAAAAATCAGATACACCTATAAAAAAGAAAAACGTGGGGATTCAGTCCTTGCCCATCCCACGTGTCCAGGCCTTCGCATTGCCCTATTCGCAGAGAAGGACAATGCAGAAAGCCCACGTATGGATATATTATTCCCATACGCGACTAATTGTATACACACAATATTAGTATATATACAACAAATCACGATAGGATACAATACACCTACCGTGAACATCTATCATTGTCTCATCCTTTTGCGAATAAGTCTTAAGTTGCGAAGTTAGGACACGCAAAGAACAAGCGTCAGATAAACGCTCTTTTCAATAAGTAGCACCCGCCCGCTTCTCCCCTTTCGGGCTTTCTGCGGATGTAATGCTTTGCAAAAGTAATAATAAATTCTTTATCCGGTAAATTTATCCACGTGTTTTTTTATTGCTTATATATAAAATAAGGTGGGACAGAAGGATTTGGTTAATGAAAATTGTGTAAATTTGCGGTTGAATTATATAAAGTTACATGTCTGCACTAAATGCTATACAAACTATGAATAATAAAATCATTCGATTTTTCAATTATGAATCTGCTTTTGACTTCTATACAAAGAAAATTAAAGACATGAAGCAAGGCAACATCAAACGAAGCGGTATAAAGAAAATCGCCAAGCCTGTCCTCATTCTTTCAATAATAAGGGGAATTGAAAACGGAACTTTCCGATATAACAGATTCCTTTTCGAGGACTTGGAAGACATTTACAACAGCATATTCGAGCAATATGCAACAATTGCAAAACAAAGTGAGAAAACAAATATCGCTTATCCGTTATATTATTTGCAAACAGACGAGTTGTGGCATCTCAATTTTCACAACCACTCCGAAACAAGAACCGCCTCTCCATCTACTGCTTGGGTAAGAAGAAATGTTGAATATGCTTACATAGATGAGGAGTTATGGCTTTTGCTGCACAATCCTGATTACAGGCTCCGCATGAAAAACTTCATCATTGAAACAAAGATTAAGAACGTGAAGGTAAATCACTCGCCACTTATCAAACAATTTATCGGATGGCTATTAGCAATATAATATCTGCCTCCATCCTAATAAATATGAGAGAGGCAATGATTGTCTCTCTCTCTTTGTATCAACTGCAATATTACTAAAAGAAGAAAGTTACCGACTTCTCCAGTACTCTTACGGAAGTACTGCAGTAATCTCCCGTAAGTACTGGAGTAGTCTCCGTAAGAGTACTGGAGTAAGTCACATAGATACGACACAAAAGTTACGGACTTTCTACGAGAAAGTCACCGAGTTTCTACGAGAAAGTTACCGAATTACGTTTTACATCATACACCACATCGTGACGAGAAACGGCACGGAGAAGTCTACCACAAAGCCATGATACAGGCTTAGTGCCACATAGCGTTCGCCAACGGTATGGGTGATTATCGGCAACGTGGTGTCCATCGTCGTCGCACCACCAGACGTTATTGGTGCCAGCGGACCGAACACACGTGCCAACAACGGCGATAGCAGCAGCGTTATCATCTCACGTATTATATTCGTCATCAGGGCTATCGTGCCAAGCTCTGCCCCACGGTATTCGGTAATGAAGATGCTCGACAGGGAGTAATAGGCAAAACCGCTGCTGAGAGCCATACAGTCGGCAAAGCCTCTGTTCACCACAAGCCACACCACTGCGGCACCAGCCCACGAACCGAGCACGGTGACTACCGGCAACAAGGCGTAGCGTGGATTGATGGAACGCAGGTCGCTCTTCATATTTGGGTTCAAACCTATGCCGAGTCCCACGCAGAAGAGCAACGCACAGAGAGCCATAAAGCTCACGTTGCTGTCTTTTACAAGCTGCGGAACGAAACCGGCATTCCCTGTCAGAATGCCAAGAATAAAGAATCCAACGATTATCAGACTGCCCTTCATCTCTTTCCTTCCGTCATCTTCCATAACCCCCATGCCAACGAGCAGCAGCCCACTACCGTTGCAACAGAAATCAACAATGCCTCTACGCCAAGGGTTGGCAAAGCCTTGATCATTTGTTCGTTGCCACCCACTTCCACGCCGAGCAGAAAGAGCAGCAGCCAGATTAGATACGTTATGAGGCGCCCCTGCAACGTCTGCACAGTATCGCAAGCCCCAGTAAATCTCTTCCGCAGGACATATCCTGCGGCGATTCCCAAGAATATAAAGAGTATAACTACAAACATGCGGCAAAGATAATGATAAAGAATGGAATCTTTGGCATAAAGCACGTTTTTATACCGTTTTCCGCCTACAATATAGAATTCCCCACAATCATTTAGGGATATTCCCATCCAAGGGTTTGCCGAAAGCACTAACTTTGGCGACAGAAAACATAAGTATAACAATAAAACAATACGATTATGAAAAAGATTCTAATGACTCTGGCCGTACTGATACTGACAGGCGCTGCCGCTAACGCACAGGCTTACCGCAACAGCAGATACTATAACCAACGTACCGGACACCTGGATTACTCTCTAAGGAAGAACATGTATGAACGGGGAGAAAACTATTACGGACTGCGTATCGGTCCGTCTTTCTCCACAGTAAACTCCGACGACCCTTGTCTTGACGGTGGCGACTCCCAGACGGGACTGGACATCGGTGCCGTAGCGGGTATCGCTCTCTCCGACAAAGCTCCCCTGTTTCTCGAAACCGGACTGTACTATACGGAGAAGGGTGGCAAGAAAAAAATCGAAAACGGAAAGAAGATGACCTACGACCTGAATTATCTTGAGGTGCCTATCACTGTGAAATACGCCTATCCTATTGATGAGAAATTCTCCATCCAGCCGTTTGCCGGCGGATACCTCGCCTGCGGAGTGGGCGGAAAAATAAAGAACTACGGACTGAGGGAGGCTGAAAGCTCGTTCTCAAGCGACTGCTTCAAGCGCTTTGATGGCGGACTGCGTGTAGGCTGCGGCGCAGCATACGACATGTTTTATTTTGACATCACCTACGACATCGGCCTTGCAAATATCTGTCACGACGAGTTTGACACATCACACAACGGCTGTCTGACGCTTAACTTCGGCGTGAATTTCTGAGTCAAGTTTTTAACTTGACAGTTGACGAGTTGACAAGTTGACGAGTTAACGAGTAGACAAGTAGACGAGGAGGTTAGTTCTTCTTTATAATCGCTGTTTGCAAACATTAAACAAGTAATGCAAACCTCCTCGTCTACTCGTCTACTTGTTTACTCGTCTACTCGTTTCCTTGTCTCTTCACTACGAGCGACGCACCGATGCTTACCACCAGCACGCCGATGATAAACACGAGCGACGACACGGCATCTATTTCAAAATACTCATGGATGAGCATCTTCACTCCGATAAACACCAGAAGCACACACACTCCAAGCTTCAGATAGCGGAACCTGTCGGCTATGGCTGCCAACAGAAAGAACATGGCACGCAAGCCGAGGATGGCGAAGATGTTGGAGAAGAACACCACATACGGGTCGAGCGACACGGAGAATACCGCCGGGATGCTGTCGAAGGCAAAGATGAGGTCGCTGAACTCTATTACGAGCACCGTGACGAAGAGCGGAGTGAACAGCAGACGTCCGGCACGGCGGATGAAGAATTTGTCGCCCTCAAACTGCGTATGAATCCTGCCGGTCTTTGACAACAGGCGCACGAGAGGATGTTTCTCCACATCCATCTCCTCCTTCTTGTTGCGGTTTAGATACATCTTCACACCACTATATACAAGCACGGCACCGAAGACAAGCAGCACCCAGTCGAAGCGGCTGATGATGGCAGCACCGAGGAAGATGAATACGAAGCGCAACACTATGGCACCGAGGATTCCCCAGTTCAGCACATGCTGATACTCGTTTTTCCCCACTCCGAAGGATGTGAAAATCATCATCATCACGAAGAGATTGTCTACCGACAGTGTCTTCTCTATCAGATAACCGGAGATATACGACACGGTCATATAATGGCGATACTGCTGAAGACTCGTCTCAAAATCATTGGGGTCGAGTTTCAGATGGGCAGCATAGCGTGAGGCTACGGTCTGCAGGTCGCTGAAATTCTCTATGCCATGCACCATATCGCCATGAAACCACAGGAACACGGAGAACAGCAATGCAAGCGCTATCCATACGGCAGTCCATGTGCCTGCCTCCTTTATGGAGACCACATGTGCCTTCTTGTCTATTACAAACATATCGAGCAGCAGTATTGCCGATATGAAAACTATAAACCCGCCCAAAAACAATATTTCAGATAAATCCATAATTATTCTTTACCTATTTAATATTAACAAAATGAGAAAATGATAGTCTCTCTTTACCTTATTATATATATACTACCGGACAAAAGTCTCTTGACATGGAATAAAAATAAGGCACATGCAGAACATGATATGTCCCACATGTACCTTATATAATTCATTCCGTCCGTAAAAACGATTCTGTTCCCCCATATTATTTCAGCAAGTCAGGGCGCAACCGTTTTGTACGCTCATAGCTCTGTTCCATCTCCCAGTCCTTTATCTTAGCCTCATTGCCGCTAAGGAGGATGTCAGGCACTTTCCATCCTTTATACTCTGCCGGACGGGTATAGATGGGAGCCGAGAGCATGTCGTCCTGGAAACAGTCAGACAAGGCACTCTGCTCGTCGCTTATCACTCCGGGCACTATCCTCACTATGGCGTCAGCCATCACGGCCGCCGCCAGTTCTCCACCGGTCAGCACATAGTCACCGATGCTTATCTCGCGAGTTATAAGATGTTCTCTTATCCTGTGGTCGATGCCTTTATAATGTCCGCAGAGTATTATCAGGTTCTGTTTCATCGAGAGGTCGTTTGCCACATGCTGGTTGAATTGCTCTCCATCCGGCGAGGTGAAGATAACCTCATCATAGTCGCGCTCCGCCTTAAGGGCAGAGATGCAGCGGTCGATAGGTTCACACTGCATCACCATACCTGCGAATCCGCCATACGGATAGTCGTCCACCCGCTTCCATTTGTCAGCGGAGTAGTCTCTCAGGTTATGGAGATGGATTTCGGCAAGTCCCTTCTTCTGTGCCCTTGCAAGGATAGACTCATTGCAGAACCCCTCCAGCATTGCGGGCAACACCGTAATAATGTCTATTCTCATCGGATATGATTACAGTTCTTTTCTCAGGGCTTCAGCCATTTCTGCATACTCGGCATCTGTGAGATAAACCGCCTTAGGGTTCATCTGGAACACGCCACCAAAGTCCGGTCCGCCCTTATACTTTGGAATAAGGTGGAAATGCAGATGCGAGAGTGTGTCGGAATATGCTCCGTAGTTTATCTTGTCTGGGTTGAAAACCTTCTGCATGGCACGTGTCACCTTTGCCACATCAGCCATGAAAGCGTTGCGGTCGTCATCGGAAAGCAGGTTGAGGTCGTCAACATGGTCCTTGTATGCCACGAGGCAACGACCGTGGTAAGTCTGCTCTTTAAAGATGAAAACACGTGAAACGCTAAGTTTCGCCACTTCAATCATCAGGTCATGCAATGTCTCATTGTTCTGGCAATAGAGACAGTCTTTTGGATCACTATTCATATTTGCTATAATGCGTTTAAGTTATTAGTTTTGATGCAAAATTAGTTCTTTTTATTCAGATAACGGCTAAAAGTGAAGTAATATTCAGCTGTTTTACATATTTTTTGTCTTCTACAAAACTTATTTACTTGGCATTTTTATTGATTTTCAGTAACTTTGCAGTGCAAATAGGTAATTATTTTTTTAACACATGTATTACGTAAAGAAGAAGATGGAGATTGCAGGCTGCCACAGGCTTAATCTTCCATATGAGAGCAAATGTACAAATCTGCACGGTCACAATTGGGTTGTCACCGTTTATTGCAAGGCCAAGGAGCTTGATGCAAACGGTATGGTTGTTGACTTCAAGCACATCAAAGACAGGATACACGACTATCTCGACCACGGCAATTTCAACGAACTGCTTCCCTTCAACCCCACGGCAGAGAACATAGCCCACTGGATTTGCGGGCAGGTGCCTCATTGCTATAAGGTGGAGGTTGAAGAAAGCTCCAACAACAGTACAATATATGTTAAGGACGAGGATGGCTCTGACTGCGGTTTCTCACAAAAAGGATAAGGACTGATGCGAGTAAATGAAATATTCTATTCGCTTCAGGGCGAGGGACATTTTGCCGGCACACCGGCTGTCTTCATACGTTTCTCCGGTTGCAACCTAAGATGTTCGTTCTGCGACACCGACCATTCTTCTTTCTCTGAAATGACAGAAGAAGAGATTGTTGCGGAGACTAAGCGTTTCCCGGCAAAGCATATTGTCATAACCGGCGGAGAACCAGGACTGCAGATTACCACACTCCTTGTCAGGAGGCTCCACGAGGAGGGATGCTTTGTGCAGATGGAAACCAACGGTACGAGAGCGTTGCCCGAAGGATGCCGTGTGGACTGGATAACATGTTCTCCAAAATACGAACATGTCATCCTGCCACATGTTGACGAACTGAAAGTCGTCTATGAAGGCGATGATACAAAGATTGATGAATATGCCGGCATGACGGATGCTAAAATACTCAGTCTGCAACCGTGCGACGTTAAGGATGAAGTGAAGAACCGGCAGAATCTGAAAGGAGCCATCGACTATTGTCTGCGCCATCCTGAATGGCATTTGTCTTTGCAGACCCACAAGATAATCGACGTAAGATAATCGCTTGCATATAAGTTGACGAGTTGACAAGTAAACGAGTTGACAAGGAGATTTGCATTACTTGTTTAAGGTTTGCGAACAGCAATTATCCAGCAAAACAAATCTCCTTGTTTACTCGTCAACTTGTCAACTCGTCAACTTGTTTACTTGTCTACAATTCTACTATTATACGGAACACCTTACCTGGGTTCTGTGCCCATTCCTTCATGGCAGCCTCTGCTTCTTCTGGCTTCACCACTTTTGATATGAATGGCTTGATGTCGTAATCACCCGACTTCACACAGTTGATTACCGCACGGAAGTCTTCTGGTGTGGCATTGCGCGAACCGCGAATGTCAAGTTCCTTCTGAACAAACAGTTTAGTCTGGAAGGAAATCTCTGTCTTGGCATATCCTATACATACTACTCTGCCCGTAAAGCCAACCTCATTGACGGCAGTAACGTATGTCACCGGACTTCCCACAGCCTCTATAACAACATCGAGACCGAAGCCATTGGTGATTTCCTGAACACGGGCATGCACATCCTCCGTCATGGAATTGATGGAATAAGCTGCTCCCACCTTTTTTGCCAGTTCCAGCTTTTCGTCATCGATGTCGCATGCCACAACTGTTGCACCACGACGTGAGGCACGAATGACAGCACCCAGACCGACCATTCCACAACCTATAACCATCACGATATCATTGTCCATAACCTGTGCTCTTGACACGGCATGGAAACCAACGCTCATCGGTTCGATAAGAGCGCATTCCTTTACTGGGATATCTCCCGTTGGGATTATCTTGTTCCAAGGAAGCACGGCATATTCGCACATCACTCCCTGGCGCTGCACTCCAAGTGTTTCGTTATCCTTGCAGGCATTGTATCTGCCATTGCGACAGGAAGAGCAGTGTCCGCAGTTGGTGTATGGATTCAATGTTACCGTCATTCCGGGTGTCAGATTCTCCGGCACGCCCTCGCCTACTGCCTCTATCACGGCACCTACCTCATGGCCTGGCACAACAGGGAGCTTCACCATAGGATTGCGTCCAAGATACGTGTTGAGATCTGAACCGCAGAAGCCTACATATTTTATCTTTACCAACACCTCGCCGGCACCAAGCACCGGCTTTTCAATTTCCGTAACCCTCATCTCATTGGGGGCAACTATCTGTACTGCTTTCATCTTTTGATTGTTTTTATATTCATGTTTTGCATGTCTTCGACATGATGTCTGTTTACAAGTTGACAAGTCAACGGTCTATTCCGACATATTCTTTAGCCTACGTGGTATTTCAAGATTGCCGAAGCCATAGAAGTCCACGGCATTTTCTCCGAGGAAGAGTGCTTTCTCCTTGTCTGTCAGCACATCGGTCTTCAGGATAAAGTCATACGACATCTTATAGGTTATCGCCGTGATGGTGCGTGGATAGTCGGAACCCCACATCAACTTTTCCGCCCCTACCATATCTATAGCCTCACGGATGGCTCTCACCGCACTTGGATAAGGATAGAACTCACTGTTGAAGAGCCATGTTATTCCTCCCGACTCCACGTATACGTTCTTGTTTCTGGCAAGCATTATCTGCTCTTCCCATCCGGGCTGTGTGACCATACCGAAATGACCGATGGCTATTTTCAGCTCGGGGCATTCTGCTATCACCTCCTTTATCTCATCCATCTGCTGAAGGTTTTCCGCAAGACATATTGAGAGTATCATCCCCTTCCGTTCCATCAGTTTGAACATCTCCATCATCTCTGGAGAGTTAAGATACACCCGTCGGTCATTGAGAATCAGCCTATGACCGGGAATAGCTATACCGCGGAAGCCTCTGCCATAGAGCTCTTCCACCTGTCTGACAGGACTGCCATTGAAGAAATCGAACATGCCGAATACGAAGAAGCGTTCCGCATATTTCCTTTTCACCTCCTCAAGATAGTCGTTCTGTATGCCGTCGATAAGCTCCTGTACGACAACAGCTCCTGCCACCTGTGCATAGTCCATGTTGGCAAGAAAGATCTCTGCCGTGTTCCTTCCGTCAATAATAAACGGTGGCAACATCTGCACCTCTTCGGTTAGGAAAAACGACCTGCCGTTCTCCGTTGTCTTTATCTTCATCCCATTCCACGACGTGTCCTGATGGAGCCACAGGTGTGAATGGGCATCTATTATTTTGAAATCCATAAATTCAATTTTGGTCAGGTTAGTAGTCAAGAGTTTGTGCCTACGAGCCATACCTTTATGTATTAGCCCATCTCACTCTCATCTGGTCGCCGATGATTTTCTGTACATCCTCTACGAGCTGTTCATCCATAGGAGCATTCACGTAGTCGATGTTTTTAAGCACATTGGCTGGATTGGCAGAACTGAACAGTGTTGTGGCTATATGGCTGTTGTTGCCGCAGGAATACTGCACGGCGAGTTTCTCTATCGGATAACCTCTCTCCTCGCAATATGCGGCTGCCTTGGCACATGCTTCCTTCAGAGAGTCTGGTGCCGGATGCCATGCCGGAGCACCACGCTTGGAGAGCAGTCCCATTGAGAATGGCGAAGCATTGATGACGCCAATATTGTTCTGCTCGAAGAAGTCGAAATATTCGTTCAGCAGTTCATCGTTCAGACAATAGTGGCAGAAGCAGAGTACCGATTCAACGGTGCCTGCCGGCACATGTTCTATTACCCACTTCAGGTTCTCCGGCTGCAGGTCGGTTATTCCCACATGCTTTACCACACCCTCCTCGCGCAGCTTAACAAGAGCCGGCAGCGTTTCGTCCACAATCTGATGAAGGTCGGCAAACTCCACATCATGCACGTTGATGAGGTCGATATAGTCGATGTGCAGTCGTTCCATGCTTTCATAAACACTGTCGGTAACGCGTTTCGCGGAATAGTCCCATGTGTTCTTTCCGTCTTTTCCGTATCGCCCCACCTTTGTAGAAAGATAATACTTGTCGCGCTGAATATCTACCAATGCCTTTCCGAGCACTGTTTCCGCCTTCAGATGTCCGTAATAGGGAGAAACATCAATAAAGTTGATGCCGTTCTCCACTGCCGTATGCACAGCCTTTATTCCTTCTGCCTCGCGGATGTCGTGGAATACTCCTCCGAGCGACGAAGCTCCGAAGCCAAGGTTCGACACACGCATGCCTGTTTTTCCTATTTCATTATAAACCATAATCGATTGTTTTTTTAAAGTTGACGAATAGACAAGTTGACGAGTGGACGAGGAAACAAGTTAACGAGTTGACAAGGAGATTTGTTTTCCTTGACATTCTCTGGTTACAAGTCCTGAACGAGCAAGGCAAGTCTACTTGTCTACTTGTCAAAGACATTATATATAAGGTGGACGAACATCTTGTTGTTTTGTAACCATTATGGAAATGAATTTGTTTTGCAAGTTGACGAGTTGCCAACAATTGTACAAATTATAATTAAAAATACCTATTACTCTGCATTTCTTCCAAATAAAAGATTATCTTTGCAAACGAATTAGGCAGCATCATATCATTACTGCCCTTCCTGTGACAACAATTGTCTTTGTACGAGCGTCATCCACAGGCTATATAATCTTTGCAAAACAAAACAAAACAATTTATACAAAAACATTTCAAACAACTATGGTAAGTAATAACATTCCTCAGGTCAAGCTCGGCATTATCGCCGTTAGCCGTGACTGCTTCCCTATCGCACTGTCTACACAGCGCCGTGAGAACATTGTAAAAGAATATAAAGGCGAGATCTTCAATTGCCAGACTACAGTGGAAAACGAACAGGATATGCTGAAGGCTGTCAGCGAAGTTAAGGCTGAGGGCTGCAACGCCCTCGTGGTCTTCCTCGGCAACTTCGGTCCTGAAACTCCAGAGACACTCATTGCTAAGCATTTCGACGGACCGGTGATGTTCGTTGCTGCTGCCGAAGGCGACGGCGACATGATAAACGGTCGTGGCGACGCTTATTGCGGTATGCTCAACTGCTCTTACAACCTTGGCATGCGCCATCTGAAGGGCTACATCCCTGAATATCCTGTCGGCACCGCTGACGAAGTTGCCAAGATGATAGAAGACTTCGTACCGGTGGCTCGTGTCATTCTCGGTCTGAAAGGCTTGAAGATTATCACCTTCGGTCCTCGCCCACAGGACTTCTTCGCTTGCAACGCCCCTATCAAGGGTCTCTACGAACTGGGAGTTGAGATTGAGGAGAACTCCGAGCTCGACCTTCTCGTGGCTTACAAGGAGCACGAAAACGACCCACGCATTGACGAGGTATGCAAGGATATGGCTGAAGAAATGGGAGAAGGCAAATACTATCCTGACCTCAGCCGCCGCATGGCACAGTTTGAGCTAACACTCCTTGACTGGGCTGAGCAGCACAAGGGCTCTCGCCAGTATGTAGCATTCGCCGACAAATGCTGGCCTGCCTTCCCAAGCCAGTTCGGCTTCGAGCCTTGCTACGTAAACAGCCGCCTGGCAAGCCGTGTTGCTTGCGAGGTTGACATCTACGGTGCTCTCTCTGAGTACATCGGAATGTGCGCTTCTGACGACACCGTTACTCTGCTCGATATCAACAACTCTGTACCTAAGTATATTTACGACGAGGATATCATAAAGAAATACGACTATAAGCTCACAGATACATTCATGGGCTTCCACTGCGGAAACACTCCACAGTGCAAGATGTGTTCTGCCCGTGCCATCAAGTACCAGCTCATACAGAACCGTCTGCTGGAGAACGGCGGCACACCGGACTTCACACGTGGTACTCTCGAAGGCGACATCGCTGCAAGTCCTATAACATTCTACCGTCTGCAGTGCGACTCTGAAGGTAATCTCCGTTCATACATCGCTGAAGGTGAGGTGCTTGATGTACCGACACGTTCATTCGGTGGTATCGGTATCTTCGGCATCCGTGAGATGGGCAGGTTCTATCGCCACGTGCTCATCCAGAAAGGCTATCCTCACCACGGAGCCGTAGCTTTCTCACACGTAGGAAAGACTCTCTTCGAAGTATTCAAATATCTTGGCATCAAGGATATAGCATACAACCAGCCTAAGAGTCTGCCTTACCAAACAGAGAATCCATGGGCTTAACATTGCCGGATTAAACCAAAATAACATTCCGGATTAAACCTAAATAATATTCCGGATTATAAAAAAACGGTCCCGTCTGCAGCATTCTTTGTTATGCAGACGGGATTGCTTTTTTTACCCAAATCAGTCATTAGGGGTTGTCTGTATTTTGACTTTTTAGAAGAGTGAATTTTGTCTGGCGTTAAACTGCCCTATGAACATTTGTTATGGTTTAATCCACGCTCCCACGGATGATTGTTTTATTTCTCACGGATGATTTTTTATGCATCATTTTTAGCGTATTGTTTCTTTCATACCTATAATAAACATCAAAACGGTCATTAGGACGCTTACAAAGACATGCGAAGCTTGAGCAAGGTACCAATAAGATAGGCGGCTCGAAACAAGAAATAAATAGATTTATTTCGTTCTTCTCCCGACTTGCATTATCTTTGCACAAGATAACAAGATTACGAATATAAAACAGAATAAATGAGCAAACTTTATCTTCCCGCAGAATGGGAAAAACAAAACGCCATACAGCTGACATGGCCACATGGAGACACAGACTGGAAAGAGTATCTCGACGAGGCGAATTCCACATACGTACAAATGGCTGATGCCATTACTCAATATGAACGTCTCATTGTGGTGACTCCTTATCCTGACCAATTGAAGGCTCTGCTCGCTGCACGTCTTCCCAAAGAACAGATGGAAAGGGTGACTTTCAACCAATGCCCCACAAACGATACTTGGGCTCGCGACCACGGCTTTATTACGCTCGTGGAGAAAGGAAATGACACCGAGGGAAAGGAAGAAAAGAAAGAGAACAGGGTTGTTCTTCTTGACTTCCAGTTTAACGGCTGGGGAAAGAAGTTCCGCGCTGACCTTGACAACAAGATTAACAGAAGCCTTTACGACAATGGCATCGTTAAAGGAGAATATGTGGATCTAAATGACTTTGTGCTTGAAGGCGGCTCCATAGAGAGCGACGGCAAAGGAACGGTGTTCACCACAAGCTGCTGTCTGCTTGCACCTAACCGCAACCAGCCTTTGTCGAGAGAAGATATAGAGCAGAAGCTCAAGCTATATCTGCAGGCTGAAAGGATAATATGGATTGACTACGGGGAACTAACCGGTGATGACACCGACGGACATATAGACACCCTTGTGCGCACCGCCCCTGACGACACTCTGATATATGTAGGTTGCGATGACACCGACGACGAACAGTATGAAGGTCTGCACACAATGGAGGAACAACTGAAAACATTCAGGACTGCCGATGGCAAGCCCTATACCCTACTCCGGCTGCCCATGCCGCACGCCATGTTCTACGACGGAGAGCGTCTGCCTGCCACTTACGCCAACTTCATCATCATCAACGGCGCCGTGATTGTACCGACCTATAACCAGCCTGACAACGACAGCGCTGCATTGGCTACGATACAACAGGCTTTTCCCGACAGAAGGATCATCGGCATAGACAGCTCTGTGATTGTACGGCAACACGGATCACTGCACTGCTGCTCCATGCAATACCCTGGTTAACTCCTACTAATCATTACATTCGGGTTTAACCTTTTAACCTATTGGATTCAGAAATACTCTTATTAGAAAGGGTATCAGAAACAACAAAACAAGAACAAAAGAAATATAAGATATGAGCGAACTTAGAATTGGAATACTACAGCAGCAGAAGTCTGCTGACGTTAAGGCTAACATTAAAGCCATTGAGGAGGAAGTGACTGACCTCGCACGCCGCGGAGCGAAACTCATCATCCTATCGGAACTGCACAACTCTCTATACTTCTGCCAGGTGGAAGACGTGAACAACTTCGACCTTGCGGAAACCATACCTGGACCGTCTACCGACTTCTATGGCGAGCTTGCAAAGAGACTGGGCGTGGTGATGGTGATTTCTCTCTTTGAGAGACGGGCACCCGGTCTTTACCATAACACTGCCGTTGTGATTGAAAGCGATGGCACTATAGCTGGCAAATACAGGAAGATGCACATTCCGGATGATCCTGCATACTACGAGAAATTCTATTTCACACCTGGCGACCTTGGTTTCCATCCTATACAGACATCGGTGGGCAAACTGGGAGTACTCGTATGCTGGGACCAGTGGTATCCTGAGGCAGCACGACTGATGGCCCTACAAGGTGCCGAAATTCTGATATATCCTACAGCTATAGGTTACGAGAAGAGTGACACCCCTGAAGAACAACAGCGTCAACGTACGGCATGGACTACCGTTCAGCGCGGTCATGCCGTGGCTAACGGACTGCCCGTAGTGACTGTAAACCGTGTAGGACACGAACCAGACCCTTCAGGACAGACGCAAGGTATTGTATTCTGGGGCAGTTCGTTTGTCTGCGGCCCTCAGGGCGAACTGTTCTATCAGGCTTCTGACAATGAGGAGGAGAGTCTTGTGCTTGACATAGACTTAAAACACAGTGAGCATGTGCGCCGCTGGTGGCCATTCCTCCGCGACAGAAGAATCGAGGAATACAAAGATATTACCAAGAGATTTATTGACTGATGACGAGTTGACGAGTTAACGAGTTGACAAGGAGATGTGCTTGCTTAAGGTTTGCAAACAACGATTATCAAGAAAAACCAATCTCCTTGTCAACTCGTTAATGAAGAAAAGTAGGGATACAAAAAAAGGAAGCCTTATTTAAAGAACTTCCTTCTGTTGGGTGCCCGGTGGGACTCGAACCCACGACATTCAGAACCACAATCTGACGCTCTAACCAACTGAACTACGGGCACCATGTAACGCTTTTCCGTTAAGCAGAATTGCTTAGTGTTTCAAAGCGAGTGCAAAGGTACGTGATTTATTTGAAACCACCAAACAAATCACGTATTTTTTTTGCATTTTTTATTTTGCAGGTGAAGAAGCAGGCTGTGGAGCTGCTTTCTGTGCACCCTGCTGAGCTGCAGGAGCTGCTTTCTGTCCTGCACCGAATCCTGGCAAATTATTAGAATTTGTCTGCGGAGCCTCAGTTGCGTTTTCCATTACGCTCTGTGACGCTTTTGACTCTGGAGCAGTGTAAGCGCAAATCACGCTGAATACAACCATTGCCGCTGCAAGTCCCCATGTTGCCTTCTCTATGAAGTCTGTGGTCTTGCGAACACCCATAATCTGGTTTGAAGAAGAGAAGTTTGATGCCAAACCACCTCCCTTAGACTCTTGGATAAGCACGATGCAAATCATCAGTACTGCTGCCAAGACGATGAAAATTAAGAATAATGTGTACATTTTCTTTCGTTATTTGTATTTATTATTTATTATTAGTTTCTCCAAAAATCGTATTTGGTCTGCAAAGTAAACATTTTTTTTTGGATAATTCAAATTTAAACGCTTAATTATTTCCAAAGCCTTTGAATATTGTCCTTGTTTTATGTAAATCCTTGCCAAAGTTTCGGTAAACACCCCTTCGTTGCCCTCTGTTTCTTCTGTTTTGTCGCTTTCTATCTGCGGCGGACTGTCAGGAGCTCCGGCAAGTTCTATTTTTCCATCCTCATTGTTTATGAAGTTGTCTATAAGATCCTGTCCTTTCAGATGCGGCAGCTTTGTTTCCGCTTCTTTTTCTTCTTTGCTTTCGGTTTCAAGCAGATATGAGACATAGTCTACAGCGGCGTCTGCCGGCGTAGGCTTACGTTTCGTCTTTGTCTCCTCATCGGCAGAGTCCTCCGGTATGGAATCAAGAAACTGATCAATAAGTGAGATTGTTCTGTTTTCGTTTTCTCCATCAGCGGAAGAAACCTGATGATATTTCTTTGTTGTTTTTTCTTCAGCACTACGCAGTTTGTAATGTGCCGCCTCTACGAGTTTGAAGATAACCTTTCGGTCGGTAAAGTAGAGAGCCGCCTTTCGGAGTTCTTCGTCAAACGACTGACTATGCATAATATAAAGATTCTGCAACATAAGGAGCCGTGCCGTCTGATAGTATGGATACAGAGCCACGAGGGAACGCAGGTCATACAGCGTTTCCTTATCCATCAGTTCCGGGTGTTTTATCAGTTGCCCTAAATCCATACTTTCTCGTTAATTTGTTTGTCTTTTACTTATTTTACCTTCTTGAATCTTCTACCTTATTATAGACTTTCAACTATTTAAAATTCATTATTGCCTTACCAATTAGCCACGGTAGCATTGAAGATTTGGTCTGTTATATCTTTCACCATCTGAGTTACACACTCTTCCTGAACGGCATTTAGCGACTGTCGGCTGTCGTAGGTTGTTGTTGCCGTGAACTGTCGTTCAAAGTCCTCACTATGGTTTGCATTATTAGTGAACCTTACATTTACCGTCATTGACAGTTCCACCTGTGCAGACGCTCCCTCTGCAGTAACAGACTTGTTTCTCTGTGTATACTGCGTTATTTCACCTTCAATCTTGAGGTCTCCGTTTCTCTTTACCTGGCTGAGCCTTGTATGATTAGCAAAGACATCCTTCAGCTGGTTGTTGAAGATACTTGCCATTGGTCCCCAGACGTAGCTTGAGCGTATCGGAAAATCAGCAATCTGTATTGTTTTGGTCTTTGTATAGTCAATGCTTGCGCCATTGAACTTATACGAAACACTGCACGATGCCACGACAAGCATAAGGAGAAGCAAGCCTGTCGTTGCTACACCTTTTATATATATAGGGAGTTTTTGTTTCTTTATTCTCATTATGTCATTATTATCGGTCCTCAACTGAGAGAGTAAGGCACGTTATGGTTGTCGCTATGCACTGCCATTATCTGCTCATTGTCATACATCGAGCCCATATTGTTTTATTCTTCTGAATAGAGTACGTTCAGAGATTCCGAGTTCCTGAGCTGCCTTTCTTCTGTTTCCACCATTTTTCTCGAGTGCTTTTTCAAGCATATGCCTATACTGGCTCTCAAGGTTCAAAGACTCCTGTTCTGCCTTTTTCTCCGGTTCTGATATTTCCTCAGCCACAGCATCCTGTACAACAGGCATTCTATCCTCATCATCCACGGTCTGCTGCTGTCTTGTTGGAATTATAGCAGGCACGATGGCATGCGTATCAGCCTGTTCAAGACTTCGCGGTGTGCCGTCAATGCTTTTTGCTTCGCCATTGAGGTTGAGTTTCTCCTTCAGCTCATTCAATTCCCGTCTTAGGTTGCTTACGTTTCCTCTGAGTTCATAGAGGATTTTGTAGAGCAGGTCTCTTTCGCTTTCATACGAATGCTGTCCTGACGTCTGCTTCCCCAATGTTGTAAGCTGTGTCGACTCCTGATCCTGCGGAATAAATCCGAGAAGGACTTGAGCGGAAATCTCTCTTTCCTTTGAGAGTACCGACATTTGCTCGGTGATATTTTTCAGCTGTCTTACATTCCCTGGCCATTTGTACTTGAGCATTATCTGCTTTGCATCATCGGCAAGGGTTATCTTGGGCAGATTATATTTCTCTGCCATCTGCATGGCAAACAGTCTGAAGAGTAACAGGATGTCTTCCGCCCTGTCTCTTAGCGGAGGCATCTGAATAGGGATGGTGTTCAACCTATAATATAGGTCTTCACGGAATCTTCCTTCACTAACAGCCTTACGCATGTTTACGTTTGTCGCTGCCACGATACGCACATCCGTCTTCATAATCTTCTGTCCTCCCACACGAATATACTCTCCTGTTTCGAGCACGCGCAGCAGTCTTGCCTGTGTGGCAAGGGGCAGTTCCCCGACCTCATCAAGGAATATTGTTCCCTTATTCGCCACTCCGAAATATCCTTCGCTCTCTCCTACTGCCCCGGTGAAGGAGCCTTTCTCATGTCCGAAGAGTTCGCTGTCGATAGTACCTTCAGGAATGGATCCGCAGTTTATGGCGAAATATTTTTCTCTTTTCCTTGGAGAGTTATCGTGAATGATACGTGGAATTATCTCTTTTCCAACTCCACTTTCTCCGATTATGAGCACAGACAGATCGGTGGGTGCCACTTGCATTGCGACATCCAGTGCACGGTTCAGTTTGTCGCAGTTTCCTACGATATTATACCGTTGTTTTATCTTTTGAAGATCTGTAGCGTTCATATTATCTTGCAAAATTACACATTTTAATTCAGTCTACTGTTATCCTGCCCTGTTTTTTATATCATTTTAGTGTTTTACCGTTTGTTTCTTTTCAAGCTTTATCAACAACAGGCCTATAGCCGTCCAGATAAGCTCTCTTATCCTGACGATAAGAGCAACGAAGATTCCGCTGCTTGCCGTCATGGCAAGTCCTGATGCCGACATCATGAATCCGCCCTCTCTTCCTCCAAGCTGCAACGGGATAAAGAAAAGGAGATTTGCAAATAATGATGTGAAGGCAAGCATTATGACACAGGAAATATAACTTACATCCGGCATGACAACGAGCAGCACAAACATTATCTCGAAACTTGACAGCAGACGGCACAGGAGCTCAAGACCTACGGCGGAGACGAACGTCCGCGGGTTCTGCTTATGTAACGCCGCTATCTGCCGGTCCACCTGTTCGAGTTGTTCCCTGTGCTGGTCTATCATTCTACCTGCCCATCTGCCTATCCAAGGCAAATGACTGAGGATGCGTGCAAGACTGAGTGCGAGTCCTTTCCTGTAGCCTCTCATAAAGAACCATATCCCGGCAAGACAAAAGACAGAAACGAGCAGAAGCAGCACGACAAGCGGCAACGTAAGCGGTCGCATGATGGCAAAGAGCAGTGTTGAGATGAGCCAGAACCAAAAATGGCTGAATATATGGGTCATCACGTAGAGTATTACCGACGAAGTGGCTCTCTCCTTCCCTATCCGTGGAGATAGTTCCATTATACGGTATGCCTCTCCACCCATAAGTCCGCCAGGAGTGGCATAGTTAAGGGCAAAACCCGATACGGTTACCTTATACAGCCACCAGAACGGCACCGAATCTTTCCGTTTGCTTGCAACTGGCAACACACCGGCAGCAGGACAGTCTTCCGATGTGTTCGCTGTATTGTGTGATGCTCCTTGCCGAATTATGATGTACCAGGCTGCTGTATTGATTACATAGAGCGCCGCCCAAAGTGCCACAACAGCAAAGAACCAGTAGCCCGCCCTTTTCAGTCCGTTCCACACTTCAGTGTAGTCAAGTCCTGTAAGCATCAGGGCGAGCACTATAATACCGAAGATAAAGAAACCGTTTTGGTATTTTTTATCCATCACAAAGGAGGTTAGGCTTGTTCTTCGGTTGACTTTGGCTTCTGTTTAGGCACTGCAAATCTGACTTTCTCGCTTTCGTCTCTCTTCTCATGATAGAGTTTTGGCAAAGGATTCTGCAAGGGTTCGTCGTAAGCTATACGGTTTCTGAAAATATCAATAGCCCGGAATATCGCCAAACGCATCGACGTTGGATCAGCAGCATTCTTTCCTGCTATGTCATAAGCCGTGCCATGGTCAGGAGATGTTCTCACGATAGGCAGTCCGGCAGTAATGTTCACGCCTTCATCCGCTACTATGGTCTTGAATGGGGCAAGTCCCTGATCGTGGTACATGGCAAGCACTCCGTCGAAAGCGTGGTATGCTCCATGACCGAAAAAGCCGTCAGCAGGGAATGGTCCAAAAACGCACACGCCATTGTCGGACAGTTCTTCTATTGCCGGTTTTATAATGGTTTCTTCTTCCGACCCGATGACACCCTGGTCGCCAGCATGCGGATTAAGAGAAAGAACGGCTATGCGTGGAGCCGAGATATTGAAGTCTCGTTTCAGCGACTCGTTGAAGATTGCAGCCTTCTCCATGATTGCCTCTTTTGTTATTGCAGCGGCAACGTCTTTGATAGGCAGATGAGTTGTCACGAGTGCCACGCGAAGCTGTTCGCCAGCAAGAATCATCAGGGCATGCTTGTCTTCCCCAAGTCGGTCCTGGATGTATTCGGTATGACCAGGGAAGTGGAAGGAATCTCCCTGGATATTGTTTTTGTTTATCGGTGCCGTAACGAGCACATCAAACAATCCTGCCTTATAGTCTGCCACAGCCTTCTCAAGAGCTTTGAGAGCAGCGCGTCCCGCTTCTTTTGTAGACTGTCCAAGCTCCACTTTCACTTCTTCGTCAACAGCAGCAATAATATTCACTTTGCCGTCTACGGCATCTTCTGCACTGTTGATAATGGTGAAGTTTGCCTGTATGCCAAGTGCATTTCTGTGGTAAGCTGCCACTTTCGGTGAACCGTAGATAATAGGTGTGCACAATTCAAGCATTGCTTGCTCTGCAAAGGTCTTGAAAATCACTTCATATCCTATTCCGTTTGTATCGCCATGCGTAATGGCAACGCGTATTTTTCTATTTTCCATTTTATTCGTTATTTTTTCTTTTCGTACTAAGCAGTCCACATGCAGCCCAGATGTCTTGTCCACGGCTGGCACGTATGGTGGTGAAAACTCCATGTTTTGTGAGATAATCTCTGAACGACTCCATCTTTTCATCTGGAGTTCCGTCAAGGTCCACATCAGGTATCTTATGGAACCGGATAAGGTTCACCCTGCATTCGAGACCTTCGGTGAGCCGCACTATTTCACGTGCATGCATCATCGTATCGTTTACTCCTTTAAACATGATGTATTCAAACGACAACCGGCGCTGGTGTGTAAAATCATACTGATGCATAAGCGCGATGACGTCTTTTATAGACATTCCCTTTTCTGCCGGCATCAGCTGTGCACGCTGTTCCGGTATCGGTGAGTGCATGCTGATAGCCACATGACACTGGCTTTCGTCAAGGAAGCGCTTAAGTTTGTTTTTCACTCCGACGCTACTCACGGTTATTCTCTTCGGACTCCACTGGAAACCATATTTCTCTGTCAGAATCTGTGTCACAGTAAGCACATTGTCGAGATTGTCCATCGGCTCACCTTGTCCCATAAATACTACATTGGTGAGTTTTTCCCTTTCCGGCAATGAGTATATCTGATTAAGGATGTCAGTCGCTGTAAGGTTTCCTTCGAAACCCTGCTTTCCTGTCTGACAGAACAGACAGTTCATCTTGCATCCCACTTGCGACGAGACGCAGAGCGTGGCACGGTCGCCATCAGGAATATATACGGTCTCCACAAAACGTCCGCTTCTTGTCGGAAACAGATATTTTACCGTGCCGTCTTTTGAATGCTGGCTTTCGAGCGGCGGCATAGCTCCTATGGCATATTGGAGCTTTAGCTTCTCACGATTTGCCTTTGACAAGTTTGTCATCTCATCAATGTCACCGACTCCTTTTTCATAAAGCCATTTTGCAATCTGTCCTGCCGTGAAGGCAGGCATCTGCAATTGTCGAACCGTTTCCTTCAGTTCGTCTATGGTTTGCCCCATAAGGGGTGTTTTGTTGTCTGTTGTCATAATAGTGCAAAGATAATTATAATTAAGGTAAGAATAAAATAAATCCATTTATTTTTTTTCCATGTGAGCAATCTTGTATCATTCAATATATTGATGAGCGAACACAGCTATATTTGTAATCTGAGTTTTACAACATTACGATTGGCCTGCAAAAAAGTATTACGAACATCCGATTTTCCGTCTATTTTTCATCATTTTTTAATACAGCAAAGGTACAACGAACAAAGATTGTATGTAATTTTGCAACAATTAAGAAATGTATGTATAAATGAAAGTCTTAGCTATTAACAATTAATTATGACAAGAGTAATCAGATTACGTCGCGGACTTGACATCAATCTTGCGGGTAGGGCAGAGAAGACCATTGTGGCATTGAAGCCGGATGGCACTTTCGCCTTACGCCCCGACAGTTTTGAGGGCATCAAGCCCAAAGTGCTGGTCAAGGAAGGCGACAAGGTAAAGGCGGGCGAAGCTTTGTTCATTAATAAAGCCTACCCCAACGTAAAATTCTCATCACCCGTAAGCGGCACTGTAAGCTTAGTGGAGCGTGGCGACCGCCGGAAACTGCTCAGTGTACGCATTGAAGCTGACAAAGAACAGGAGTTTATTGATTTTGGAGTGAAGGACATAGCTACACTCAGCGGAGAGCAGGTTGTGGAGAATCTGCTCGAAGCCGGCCTGTTCGGTTATATCAACCAATTGCCGTACGCCATATCTACAAATCCGGAGACGAAACCAAAGGCTATCTTCGTGTCTGCACTCAGAGACATGCCTTTGGCTGGCGACTTTGAGTTTGAGCTACAGGGGCAGAAGAAGGATTTCCAAACCGGACTTACGGCACTGAGCCGCATTGCAAAGACTTATCTCGGCATTGGCTCAGAGCAAAACATCACTGTTGCTGGCAATGATGTGGAAGTAGTGAAATTCTCAGGCAAATGTCCTGCCGGTAACGTTGGCGTTCAGGTAAACCACATAGACCCGGTAAACAAGGGCGAAGTGGTATGGACAGTAGACCCTACGGCAGTGATTTTCTTCGGCAGACTCTTCAACACAGGGAAAGTGGACTTGCGCCGCACCGTGGCTCTTGCCGGTTCGGAAGTAACAAGTCCCCACTATACGGAAATGCTTGTCGGACAGAATATTGACACTCTGCTCAATGGTGCCTACGACTCTACAAAGAGCGTACGTATAATTATGGGTAATCCTCTCACAGGAAAGCCTGTAGCACAGAAC
>URLQ01000008.1 GCA_900548745.1 uncultured Prevotella sp. | reverse complement strand
GCACATTCAAGAAACTGGAATATACCGACGAGGAATATGCCGAGGAACTGAAGAAAATCGAAAAGCAGTTCGTTCCCTTTCTAAACATCTGCAAGGAGAACCATACTGCCGTAAGAATAGGAGTGAACCATGGTTCCCTGTCCGACAGAATAATGTCGCGCTATGGCGATACGCCGGCAGGTATCGTGGAAAGCTGCATGGAGTTCCTGCGCATCTGCAAGAGAGAGAAGTTCGGCAACGTGGTAATTTCCATCAAGGCAAGCAACACGGTGGTGATGGTACAGTCGGTAAGACTGCTCGTCGAAGCCATGAACAAGGAGGAGATGGACTATCCGCTCCACCTCGGAGTGACCGAAGCCGGAGAGGGAGAAGACGGAAGAATAAAGAGTGCCGTAGGCATCGGAGCTTTGCTCTGCGACGGCATCGGAGACACTATACGTGTTTCGCTCAGCGAAGAGCCGGAGGCGGAAATACCCGTGGCAAGACATCTCGTGGACTACATCACCAGGCGCAACGCCCACATGCCTATACCGGGCAACAGCTTTGAAGGCTTCAACTGGGCTTCGCCGGAACGCAGAAAGACGAAAGCCGTTGGCAGCATAGGTGGAGACAACCTGCCCGTAGTAATCAGCAGCAGGATAGCTGTCGGGGCAAACGGAAACGGACAGCCACAGCAGAAGGAGGCAGCTGGGGCTTCCAAGCTACAGCCAGACTTCCTTTATGTAGGAACAGAGATGCCGGCAGAGGTATTGCCGGAACAGAAATACATCGTTGACTTTGACAAATACGCAAGGCTTGAAGGCGACAAGGCGAATATCCATCCGATATTCCCATATAATGCCATACCGTTCATCAGCGGAGTGAAAGCCGACCTGAAATTCCTCGTCCTCCCATACGGGGCGGCAAGCGAAGAATACATACCTTGTCTGAAGGCACATCCCGAAGTGGTGGTGGTAAGCATGAGCAACCATCAGAACAAGTTGGGCGAACAGCGTGCACTGCTGCATGAATTCATGAACGAAGGCATCGAGAACCCAGTAGTATTCTGCCAGATGTACAGCCACAGCCAGGAGGAAAAAGGTGATTTCCAGCTTGAAGCCGCCGCCGACATGGGCGCTTTGATGTTCGACGGATTTACCGACGGCATCTGGCTCATGAACAACGGAACGCTGTCTGACGACGTTATCGACGCCACAGCATTCGGCATACTGCAGGCAGCAAGACTGCGCACAACCAAGACGGAATACATCAGTTGCCCGGGATGCGGAAGAACTCTCTATGACCTGCGCACTACAATAGCACGCATCAAAGAAGCCACAAAAGACATGAAGGGACTGAAAATAGGCATCATGGGATGTATCGTGAACGGTCCGGGAGAGATGGCTGACGCCGACTATGGATATGTAGGAGCCGGAAGAGGAAAGATTTCACTCTACCGCCGCAAGGAATGTGTAGAGAAGAACATTCCCGAAGAGGAGGCTGTGGAGAAGCTTCTGCAACTGATAAGAAGCGACGAGAGATAAGATCAAGAACAAAAAAAGAAAGAAATGAGCTTAACACAGATAGTTAGAAACGCTTTCGTGTCTCGACAAAAGGATATTGAGAAATACGACAACGGGGCTGAGGAACTGCAGATTCAGACCCTCAGATACCTTACGGAGACAGCTAAAGATACGGAATACGGACGCAAACATGCCTTCTGTGCCGTGAAGTCGTATGAAGACTTCGCTGAAAGCATACCTGTAAACACATACGAGGAACTGAAAGAAGACATAGACAGAATGCGCCACGGAGAGCGCGACGTGCTATGGAAGGGCAGCGTGAAATGGTATGCAAAATCGTCGGGAACAACCAACGACAAGAGCAAATTCATACCAGTAAGCCACGACGGACTGCAACATATCCACTATGCCGGAGGCAAGGATGTGGTTGCGCTGTATCTGCGCAATAATCCTAAAAGCCGCCTGTTTGACGGCAGAAGCCTTATCCTTGGCGGAAGCCACTCGCCAAACTACGACGTGGCAGACTCGCTCGTCGGTGACCTTAGTGCCATTCTTATAGAAAACATCAACCCTCTTGCCAACCTGGTGAGAGTGCCGAAGAAGGCGACAGCCCTGCTGTCTGACTTTGAGATAAAGCGCGACCGCATAGCAAGAGAGACTCTCAACAAGAACGTAACGAACATCAGCGGCGTTCCGTCGTGGATGCTCTCCGTGCTGACAAGGGTCATGGAACTGACGGGCAAGAAGCACCTTGAGGAAGTGTGGCCTAACCTGGAGGTGTTCTTCCATGGCGGCGTGGCTTTCACACCATACCGCAAACAGTATGAACAACTCATAACATCGCCAAACATGCACTATATGGAAACATATAATGCCAGTGAGGGATTCTTCGGTATACAGGACGACCCGACGGACAAGTCGATGCTCCTGATGATTGACTACGGCGTGTTCTATGAGTTCATACCTATGGACGAGTTTGAAAAAGAGAATCCTACTATCGTACCGCTATGGGCTGTGGAAACGGGAAAGAACTATGCAATGGTCATCTCTACCTCATGCGGACTGTGGAGATATATAATAGGAGATACCGTAAGCTTCACCTCAACGAACCCCTACAAGTTTGTCATCACAGGAAGAACAAAGCATTTCATCAATGCCTTCGGTGAAGAACTCATCGTTGACAACGCAGAGAAGGGTCTTGCATATGCCTGTGAGCAGACGGGAGCAGAGGTGCTGGAATATACGGCTGCACCGGTGTTCATGGACGACAACGCCAAATGCCGCCACCAGTGGCTCATTGAATTCTCAAAAGAACCGGCTGACCTCGACAAGTTCGCAACACTTCTCGACAACAAGCTGCAAGAGATAAACAGCGACTACGAAGCCAAGCGCTACAAGAATATCACGCTTCAGCATCTGGAGATTGTGAAGGCCCGCACCAATCTTTTCAACGACTGGCTGAAGTCTAAAGGCAAACTTGGCGGACAGCATAAGGTGCCAAGACTCAGCAACAGCCGCAAGAATATCGACGAAATGCTGAAGATGAATTAGTAAGAACAAATATATATGGCATATAGAAATACAAGAGAATCCATAAACAATACCATCCGCCACATCCTTCCACCTGGAGGGATATGGGGGATTTGTGTGCTCTTCATCCTTACATTTCTTCTTGCTTCCTGCGCAAAGATGGGACAGCCCGACGGAGGATGGTATGATGAGACACCACCACGCATCATAGGATGCACACCTGCCGACAAGGGAGTAAACGTGAAATCAAAGAAGATTGCAATATACTTTGATGAGTTCATACAGGTGGACAACCCTACCGAAAAGGTTGTAGTATCGCCACCGCAGATTGAAACACCCGAAATAAAAGGAGCAGGAAAGAAGATTATCGTTGAACTGAAAGATTCCCTGAAAGAGAACACTACATATACCGTAGACTTTTCTGATGCCATATCCGACAACAACGAAGGAAACCCGCTCGGCAACTATACCTATAGCTTCTCCACAAGCGACCATATCGACACCCTTGAGGTTTCGGGCAATGTGGTGAATGCCGAGAATCTTGAACCTATAAAGGGAATCCTGGTGGGACTATATGCCATTGACGATGACTTTACCATAACCGACAACCAATGGAAACTGCAAAAGAAGGACGCAAGCGGCAATATCATTGACCCTTTCCTGTCAAAACCATTGCTGAGAGTATCACGTACCGACAGCAGAGGAAAGTTCATCATACGAGGCATTGCACCGGGCAAATACCGTGTGGCAGCACTGCAGGATGCTGACGGCAACTACTTCTTCAACCAGAAAAGTGAGATGATTGCATTCAACAACGATATCATAGAACCTCACTTTACGGATGCAACGAGACAAGACACGATATGGAGAGACTCTCTCCACATCGACTCTATACGCACCATCGGATATACGAGATTCATTCCTGACGACATCGTCCTGAAAGCATTTACGGAGAAACAGACCGACAGGTATTTCCTGAAGACGGAGCGCACCGATGCTCGGAAAATCACTTTCTTCTTTAGTGGCGGCGACAAGGAACTACCAAAGATTAAGGGTCTCAACTTCAACAGCGACGACGCCTTCATCGTGGAGTCATCTATCAACAAAGACACTATAACATATTGGCTTCGCGACACAGCCCTCGTAAACCAAGACACACTAAGCGTACAGCTGTCTTATATGGCTACCGACACCATCGGAAACCTCGTAAGCAACACCGATACAATAGACGTTCTTGCAAAAGTTTCCTATGAGAAGCGTATGAAGGACAAAGCCCGCGAATACGAGGAATGGAAGAAGAAACAGGAGAAAGCAAAGAAGCGCGGCAGGGAATATCTGACGGAAATGCCTGTGGAAGCTCTTGAGCCACAGTATAATATAAAGTCACAGCCAGACCCGGACCAGAACATTTCCATCGTCATGCCAACCCCTATTGCACGGATTGACACCTCAATGATTCATCTGTATGCAAAACACGACACGTTGTGGTACAAGTCGAAGTTTATATTCAGGGAAAGGAAACATGCACCAAGGACATACGAACTGCTTGGAGAGTGGAGACCAGGAATAGAATACAGCCTGGAGATTGACTCCACAGCCTTTACCGATATATATGGTGCTGTCAGTCCTTCATACAAACAAGGCTTCAAGGTGCGCACCGAGGATGACTACGGCACATTGCTGATAACCGTAGACGGAATGCAGGACACAACCATTGTGGTGCAGATTCTTGACTCGTCGGACAAGCTCGTAAAAGAGGTGTCTACAAGCAACGGCACCGCCGAATTCTTCTATGTCAATCCGGGAACCTATTACATGAGGATGTTCGTAGACCGCAACAAGAACGGAATTTGGGACACCGGCGACTATGCCGCCGGCATGCAGGCGGAAGACACCTATTATTATCCGGAATCCATAGAGTGCAAGGCGAAATGGGACATCACGCTGTCTTGGAACCCAATGAAACATGATGCAGCCCATCAGAAGCCATACGCCATTACGAAGCAGAAGCCCGAACAGGACAAGAAGATAAAATACAGAAATGCAGAGAGAGCCAAAAAGAAAGGCATACAATACATTCCACAACAATATTAAATATAACAGGCTGACATTATGAAAACAAGAAAAATTTCAACAGCTATACTGCTGCTAATGATAGCCATGACGGCTACAGCACAGTGTTCCTTCAGAAACACAGCGTTCAAGTCTGGAGAATTCCTGTCGTATAACCTTTACTACAACTGGAAGTTTGTATGGGTGAAAGCAGGAACGGCAAGTATGTCTACCGTAGAAAGTACCTATAAAGGACATAAGGCATACCGCTCAAGCCTTACCACACGAGGAAACAAAAAAGTAGACAACATGTTCGTACTCCGCGACACTCTGCTGTGCTATTCATCCACAGCCATGGAGCCTCTGTATTTCCGCAAAGGCGCAAGAGAAGGCAAGCGATATACTGTTGACGAATTGTTCTATACATATCCGAACGGCAAAGTGAATGTGCGCTGCCATCGTCAGCACAACGACGGAACACATGCATGGAAGACCATAACACCCAACAGTTGCGTGTTCGACATGATGAACATCTTCATGAGAGCACGTTCCTTCAGTTCTGCAAACTGGAAGAAGGGACATGTCGTAGACTTCCCGATAGCAGACGGAAAGGGACAAGCCCCGGCACGCCTGCGCTTTAACGGCACAACAAAGATAAAGGCAGACAACGGTAAGAAATACCGCTGTGCCGAACTGTCATATATGGAATATGAAGGCAAGAAATGGAAAGAGATTGTCAGATTCTATGTTACTGACGACCATAACCATGTTCCAATACGCCTTGACATGTTCCTCAAGTTCGGCAGTGCAAAGGCGTTCCTCACCAATATGAAAGGCTTACGCAATCCTATCACCTCGGAAGTGAAATAGCAGAACACGGATTTATCAACCTGTAAATAACGAAACATCCCTCACGGCAGGCATCTCAGCCTATCGTGAGGGATGTTTCGTTATCTGTATTTTATTTTACTTCTTTATATTTTCTTCCCTTCTGCAGTCTGTCGGAGTAATTGTTAATACTTGAAAGAACTGCCACCAAGAAACTCTCTCAACAATGATGTCGGTGGCACCTGACGGTTTGGTATCGGTTTTATATATTTCAGAAACTTCAACAAGCGATATGCCTCACTGTATTCTTCACAGTTCTCAGGTACCGTTTCAAGCAGCGGTTCCGCCTGCGACTTTATAACGGCAAGTTCAAAAAGCATGGCAGTATTGAACATCGCATCAGCATTCTCCTGATAAGGGAATATCCACTTGTTCTCACCGGCACGCACCGAAGGCCAACGACGTATCGTTTCCTGAGCACTGACACCACGGTATTTGTAATCACGGATAATTCTTCTCAGCAGCCGGTTGTCAGTAGTAGGCACATAGTTATGGCTATCGAGCAATATCGTAGTGAAAGCCGAAGCGTATACACGGAATATCTGTTCGTCAGGTATCTGCGAAGTCAGTTCAGGGTTCAAGGCATGTATTCCCTCAACCACAAGAACATCATTCTCACCCATCTTAAGTTTCTTGCCGCTCTTCTCGCTCTTACCCGTTTGGAAGTTATACTTAGGCAGCTCCACTTCTTTTCCGGCAAAGAGGTCATTCAGCTGCTGGTTAAGCAAAGGTATGTTCAGAGCATAAAGGCTCTCATAGTCATATTCTCCCTTATCATCCTTCGGCGTTTTCTCTCTGTCAATGAAATAATCATCAAGAGAAACCGGTACCGGCTTTATACCATTTGTAAGCAACTGTATTGACAAGCGCTTGCAGGAAGTGGTCTTGCCGCTTGACGACGGACCTGCAATAAGCACCATCTTCACATTCTTCCTTGACGCTATCTCATCGGCAATCTTAGATATCTTCTTTTCCTGAAGAGCCTCCGACAGATTGATAAGATCGCTTGCCTTTCCTTTCGACACAGCTCCATTAAGGTCTCCTATAGTACGGAGTCCGAGCAAATCCTGCCAATGGTGATGCTCACGGAATATTTCAAACATCTTGTCCTGATGAATTAAATCTCCCAACTTTGAAGGATCTTTAAGTGAAGGAATACGCAGAAGCAAACCGTCATAGTATTTCTCCAAGCCGAAGAGTGTGAGTTGCGAAGTATTTGTCAGCAAAGAGCCATAATAATAGTCCTTGTATCCGTCTATATCATAATAGGTGGTATACAGGGAGCCGGTACTCTTCAAAAGCTTCACCTTAGACATGGTGCCAAGCTCGGTGAATATGTCTATTGCCTCTTCCGTAGCACATTCGAAGCGGCGTATCGGCATCTTTGCATCTATTATTTCCTGCATCCGGTGGCGTATCCTGTCAGCCACTTCAAGAGTTATCTCCACGTTTATCTTCATATCGCAGTAGTAGCCGTTCGATACCGGTATGTCGATGTCTACGTGTCCCTCCGGGTACAAGTCTTTGACAGCCTTACACAACACCATAAATAAGGTACGCGTATATGTTCTTTGTCCTGATGGCGAAGTAAGGTCAAGAAACTCGATATCCTTGTTGTGGTACACCCTGTAGTTGAGTCCTTCCACTTTATTATTCACTTTCGCACTCACCGGACCGTATTTCATATCCAGCCCTGACATCAAAAAAATATCAGAAAGTGAGCTTCCGATTGCTGTATTTATGACTTTTTTATTATTTTTGCAACGGATTTGTATTACTTGTTTCATAAGTCTTACATCTTTAAGGGTTTACGATGTAAAGTTACTCCCTTTCTACGACATTCTTGCACAATAGCATCATAAATAACTTTAAAATATGTCGATTTGGATTTTTTTTAAGATCATTGGATCATTAGCCTTGCTCATTTACGGAATGAAAGCAATGAGTGAGGCACTACAGAAGATGGCAGGTTCGCAGCTGCGCCACATTTTGGGTACAATGACCAAGAACCGCTTTACCGGATTACTTACCGGTATGTTCGTAACCGCCTCAGTGCAGTCGTCAACAGCGACCACCGTCATGACGGTGTCGTTCGTAAATGCCGGATTGCTTACCCTGGCACAGGCAATATCGGTTATAATGGGAGCCAACATTGGAACCACGTTCACGGCATGGATCATGACGCTTGGTTTCTCTTTCAACATGGCGAACATCGTATTCCCGGTTTTCTTCATTGCCCTTCTGCTGATATACAGAAAGAAGCACCGCTACGTCGGTGATTTCCTCTTTGGTGTAGCATTTATGTTTTTTGCCATTTCCACCCTCGGAGCCACAGGTAAGGAAATGGACCTCAGCCATAACCAGTCGGTTATAGATTTTTTCTCTTCATTTGATAAAGACAGTTACCTCACTATATTTGCATTCCTCGGCATCGGTACGATACTGACCTTCTGTATGCAGTCGTCCGCTGCCCTGATGGCAATAACGATGGTACTGTGCTCCTCCGGCGTGCTACCTATATATATGGGTATCGCACTTGTGTTAGGAGAGAACATCGGTACTACAATCACTTCAAACATTGCCGCCATGGGAGCAAACACACAAGCTCGCAGAGCTGCCCTTGCCCACTTGTCGTTCAACGTGTTCGGCGTAATATGGGTGTTGTGTTGCTTCTATCCGTTCATCAACATGGTTTGTGGCTTTGTGGGTGTAGATCCTAATGCCGACCACATCAACGCCGGTCGCCTGTCTGTAGTGCTTGCAGCTTTCCACACAACATTCAACGTATGCAACACGGCTGTTCTTATATGGTTCATACCGCAGATGCAGAAGTTCGTATGTGCTGTTATCAAGCCAAATATGAGCAAGGACGAGGATGACTTCCGTCTGCGCTACATCGGCGGCAGTACCCTTATGGCTACACCTGAGCTTTCTGTGCTGGAGGCACGCAAGGAGATACAGTCGTTTGCAGAGCGCATTCACCGTATGTTCACTATGGTCAGGGAGCTGCTTGGCGTGAAGAATGACAATGAGTTCAACAAGCTCTTCACACGTATCGAGAAATACGAGGGAATATCCGACAACATGGAGATAGAGATTGCGAAATATCTTGATAAGGTAAGTGATGCCCATCTCAGTGATGAGACAAAGGCAAAGATACGTGCCATGCTGCGTGAGATTTCCGAGATTGAGAGTATTGGAGACAGCTGTTACAACATTGCCCGTTCACTGAGCAGAAAGATTCGCGGCAAGGAGGACTTCACAGAAATGCAATATGAGCATCTTCACCAGATGTTTGAGCTTACCGACGACAGCTTGACCCAGATGAACGTGATGCTGTCAAGCAGAAGAAACGACCTCGACGTGAACCGTTCATTTAACATAGAGAACGAAATAAACAACTACCGTAGCCAGCTCAAGAGCCAGAACATCAACGATGTGAACAACCACGAATACACCTATGCCATCGGCACAACGTATATGGACATCGTTAACGAATGTGAGAAGCTCGGCGATTACGTAATCAACGTTGTGGAGGCACGCATGGGAACCAAGCAGCGCGAGGCATAAAACGGTTATTAAGAATATTGATAAGAGTTGGATAATTATAATGTAAAAAGCAATAGCTAACATTAGGAATATTCGCTCTTTTTTCATATATTTGCAGAAACAACAGTAAAAACGTGATGCCTTATGATGGTAAACATTGCAAATCCGATATACGACTCCGTGTTCAAATATCTCATGGAGGACGAACGCATAGCGAAAACGCTGATTTCTGCTCTCTTGAAAAAGGAAGTGGTTGAAGTAGATATGCGTCGTAACGAATATACTAACGGAAACAGGGACAAGATTTCCATGTTCCGCATAGACTTCGGAGCACGGATTAAGGAGGACGACGGCTCTACAAAACTTGTGCTTATAGAGCTGCAGAAGACATGGCTGGAGACGGAAACTCTGCGCTTCCGCCAATACCTCGGTGCACAGTATGCCAATCCGGAAAACATTCTGAAAGACTGCGAAAACGACGGTTACGGTATACCGATGATTGCCGTGTATCTGCTCGGCCACAAGGTGGGCGACATAGAAGAACCGGTTCTGTACGTAAAGCACAAGGCTCTTGACTATGACGGCAACCATGTGACAAAGGGTATCCCGGACCCGTTTGTTGACAGTCTTACCCATGACAGCATTATCGTTCAGATACCGCGCTTGAGAGGACATGTAAACAACCGTCTTGATGAGGTGTTAAGCGTATTTGACCAGAGTCAGAGAGAAGTCGGTAACCACCAGGTGTTGAGCGTAGATGAAGACAAGTTCAACGGTGACATGGAGATGATGCACATCCTGCACCGTCTCATCACGGCAGCCTCAGATTCAAAGCTGCGTCAAGACATGAACGTTGAGGATGAATTCTTCTCTGCAATAGAGAATCGCGATACGGCAATATTACAGAGAGACAAGAAGATAGCGATGCAAGACGAAACTATCTCCAAGCAAGGTGAAACTATCTCCAAGCAAGGTGAAACTATCTCCAAGCAAGGTGAAACTATCTCCAAGCAAGACGAAACTATCTCCAAGCAAGACGAAACGATAGCAGCACAGAAAGAACAAATACTTTCGATGGTAAAAGGTATGTTCAATAGTGGTATGCCTAAAGAGCAGATAGCTGATATAACAAAACTTTCAACAGACGAGATAGAACGTCTGCTTAACAGTTAATAACTCCGTGTGAATATATAAAGATTCGTTAGTACTTTTATAGTCACAAAAAAATCTTAATTCCACAAACAGCACGTGTGGAATTAAGATTTTTATTTATATCTGGAAATGCCTGGAATACAGGCTAAAATACAGGCAAGCACATCAGCTGATATACTAAAGTGAGTGCCATGCGACGATGCCCCTCATTATTCGGATGCAGACGGTCTACATCTTTCTTGTTGAAGAACTGCGCATGCTCGTCCATCAGCGGATATAGTCCGGAGAGGGCATTCATGTCGATTACGGGCACACTCCAGATGTTACCCGCTTCCTTCACCGACTCTACATAGCGGCTTACATATTCGCCACACTTGTTGCGATACTCCTCCGTGGGCTGCCAGTTGGTATCGCTGAGGTAGAAGCCGGCACGATGGATAGGGGTTATGAGCACAATCTGCTTTGTCGGGTACATGCGCTTCACTTTATCCAAGGCGATGTTAATCCTTCCCCTGTATGTCGTATCGGTCATGCAAAGATTTTGGCGCATACGTTTTACAAGATGTTTCTGTTCGTGTATGCCAGCCATCACGTCCTCTTCATTCTCCGTAAACCACTCCCCTACCGGCACTCCGGCATTGAAATCGTTGGTGCCTATAAAGATAAGTATGGCATCGAAGTCGTTACCGTGCTCCTTCCTCAGTTGTTCTGCCTGACGTGGGATGTCGTTCCACTGTCTACCGCTCACGGCATATACGTACGGCGTAATACCGAGCCACTGCTGTAGAAGACTCCAGTATTTATTGTCCGCTGCCTTGTTCTTCGGATCTGTTATGGAGTCGCCGAAATAAGCCACTCTTTTACCATGCCAAGGGTGGATAAGAGTCATGGTTTTGAAGCTCTTGCTCTTGACATCAGGAACTGTCGCTGACTGCATCAGCGTTTCTGCATTTAAATAAAGCGGCAATCCTAAAAGGAATGCCGCCATAATGGATATTATTCTTTTCATCTGTATGAATTACATTTCTGTCAGTCTCATATCGCCCTTCTCAGCCAATGCTATATGCATAGCGAATGCCTTGCCGAGGTTGTGGCGTGTCTGTCCCATCTTAGCCTGCTCAAGATAAGCACGGAGGATAGGCTTGTAGTCAGGATGAGCACAGTTCTCGATAATAAGATGAGCGCGCTCGATAGGACTCTTTCCTCTCAAGTCTGCTACGCCCTGCTCTGTCACGATTACGTTCACGTCGTGCTCCGAGTGGTCCTGATGGCTCACCATCGGCACGATGCTGCTTATCAAGCCGCCCTTTGCTGTAGAAGGACATGTGAAGATACTGATGTATGCGTTGCGCTCGAAGTCACCGCTACCACCGATACCGTTCATCATCTTCGTTCCGCTGATGTGCGTAGAGTTTGCGTTTCCGTAGATGTCCACCTCGATAGCTGTGTTAATAGCTATTACGCCGAGTCGACGGATAACCTCAGGAGAGTTTGAAATCTCGCTCTGACGCAATGTCACGTGATCCTTGAAGTAGTTGATATTGTCGTAAACCTGCTTCAGACACTCGTTGGAAACAGTCAGAGAGCAAGCCGAAGCGTCTTTCACTCTTCCTTCGAGCATCATCTCAACGACGCTGTCCTGCATAACCTCTGTATATACATTGAAGTCTGGCACAGCTTTGTCCTTGCCCAGTGCACCGAGGATAGCGTTTGCAGTACTTCCCACACCGCTCTGCAAAGGAAGGAATGTAGATGGGATTATGCCGCGCTTCATGTCGTTTACAAGGAATGCTGCCACGTTGTGACCAATCTGATCTGTTATAGGGTCGCTGTCCTTGAATGCACGAGCCTCATCGGGAATGTCGCACTCTACGACGCCCACAAGCTTCTTCTTATCAATCTCAACGTAAGGCTTTCCTATACGGTCGCCAACGTTAACAATAGGAATAGGCTGGCGCATTGGCGGGTCGAGCGGTTCATAAACGTCATGCAGGAGTTTTGCGTCTTTGCTATGGAAGGCGTTAAGCTCCAGTATCACGTGCTTTGCCAAGCGTGCCACTGTAGGGCTGATACCTCCTGCTGCCGTAAGATAAGCCTTTACGATGTCGCCGTCTTCCTCTATATCGCAGACCTCAAGGATAGCCCAGTCGATGTCGCCATAGAAGCCATAGCGCAGCTCCTGTGCCATGTGGCTGAGGTGTATGTCGTTGTATGCTATCTCTCCCATGTTCACGCTTTTGCGGAATGATGGGTTTGTAGTATAAGGGGCACGGTATTTTATGGCATGAGCCTCGGTGAGCACTCCGTCGGTACTCTGTCCTGTAGAAGCTCCTGTAAAGAGACTTATCTGGAACTCTCTTCCTGCTGCATGTTCAGCCTCAGCTTTTTTTGCAAGTTCGCGTGTTGTTGCCTTTGCCGAACCAGCTGGAGTAAATCCGCTAAGTCCGATATTGTCACCATTCTTTATTAGTGCGGCTGCCTCCGCCGCTGTCATACGTGTGTAAGCCATAATGATATGATTTTCGTTAATATTTTTAGGGTTAAGTAGTGCCCGTTTCACTTATCCGCGGAACACATTTGCAAATGTATGAATTTTTACTGAAACGCAAGTTGTTTTTCCTTAATAATCTTCTTATGTATCTGTTCTTTTTACTTTTAGATGAGTTATCGCCTCGTTTTCCCCACCATTCCACGTGAAAGGAACATGAAGAGGAAATAGAAGGCTGCGCCAGAAACGAATCCCGCCAAAGCATCTACGGCATAATGTGCCTGTATGTAAACCGTTGCCATGCAGAGGAATGCATAGAACGGTATCATGCAATAGAAGAGACGACGGTTCTTGGTGTGCCATACAAGAAACATTATTACCGTGCTTATTCCCACATGGCTGCTCGGGAATGCTGCCGTAGGGCGCTCTCCTGCCGCCTTCGCGTCTTCAACCAGCTGGTAGAATATGCCATCGGTGTAACCAGGGCTCGGCAGACAGTCGGTGTGAGAATTGAAATAGTCGTGGAGATTAGGGAACACTCCGGCTGTTATCTGGTCTATGCCAACGGCTTTATAATAGAATGTAGGTCCGGTGACGGGTACAAGCACGAATATTACGTAATAAGCAAAGAATGAAGCCATTATGACAAAGGCAGCACGCTCATACTCATTGTATTTCCAAATGAAATAATAAACGGCGGCAAGCACTATCATCGGATAATACGAGGCATAGCCCATATCCATCAGTTCACTGATTACGGGTGAGGAGAATATCTGGGCGAAGTACAGTGCCGGCTGGCATCCGAAGAGACCTTGTTCCATCTGTGCAAACACATGATCGAGGTTTGGCAGAAGGCGGTTCAGTTCGTATGTGTCGGGGTACCACCAGCTCAGAAGAGCCATCTGTACACTGATACGTGCAAACTTAGTGAGCTTGCATGGCACCATCCGGTATACACCCCACATGGCGAGAGTTACTACCACGATGCGCACCCTACCCCATATCATGGCTTCGGGGTTGACAACCTTTGTATATGTAAAGAACACCATGAGCAGTGTGAACACCAGATATGCAAGCATCACCCACTCCAGGGCAAAAAGTCCACGACGTGGCTTTGCCTCTATCTTAAACAAGTCTTTTATATTAAATCCAGCCTTCATCTTTATACCATTTCATTGTTATTCTTACTCCACGCTCCAGATCATACTCTGGCTTGAAACCAAGCTCCCGTCTTGCGGCACTTATGTCGCAACGCCAGTTGCGCTGCTTCATAATATTATATTTGTCACGGTTAAGGGCAGATATACGTCCTGTAAGATGTGCCATTTCCTCTGCCACCGTTGACACCACCTTCAGGAACCATATCGGTGCTACGATACGCAGCACATGCTTCACACCAAGCTCTTTCTTTATCAGATCACTGAAGGTACGCGAAGAATATACTTTTCCATCACTTAGAATGAAGCTCTTGCGGCATACGTCATGGGAAAGGGCAAGGAACACAGCCTGAACGACATCTTTTACATATATAAATGTAATGTCCTGCCGTTTATAGCCAACAGCAAAGTCCACATGCTTCTTTATGCTCTGTGCCATCATGAAATAGTCTTTCTCTCTCGGCCCGTACACTCCCGTAGGACGAAGTATCACGAAAGGGAAGTCCGACAACGAGCGCAGGTAGTTTTCCGCCTCAAGCTTGCTCTTGCCGTAAGCCGTGTTTGGCTGCGGCACGTCATTGTCGGTTATCTCTGTATAAGGCTGCCGCTCACGTATTGCCCCAAGAATACTCAGGCTGCTCACAAACACGAACCTCTTGATGGGCATCTTCATTTCTATCAGAACATTTGCAAGATGCTTTGTCCCATCAGTGTTCGTACGAAAGAAATCCTTACTGTTCAGACATTTCGTCACTCCTGCGGCATGAACCACATAATCAAAGCTATAACCAGAAAGCTGCTCCTTCAGCTTCTCCTCGCTGCCTAAATCGAGTTCTATAAAATTTATTCCCGGCTGCTGAAGGTATTTTCGAGAACTGGAACGTCTTGTCGCCGCCCATACTTCCATACCTCTGTCAAGGGCTTCCGCAACAATAAAGCTGCCTATAAACCCTGTTGCTCCGGTTACCAGTATTTTCTGTTTTTCCATTTTCTGTTTGTTTATCCGTGCAAATGTAAGGAAAATATTTGGTTTTTCCGACATATTCAAAAAAGAAGCTTGCCAATACAGATTATTTTTAGTAACATTGCATATCGTTTTCAAATAGCTCTACAGGCACATACGACTTCTACCGTTACTTCTTGCCTTCAACAAATGCGCCGGCATCAATGACGGCAGAGTATCTGAAAAAATGATAAATGGAGGACATCGGGACTTTTAGATTATTAATTACAGATAATTTGCATACCATCATATATTACAAATCATAATGGTATGCGTCAAATATAATAGGTATATAAATATACTGTCTGATTAGAATAAAAGTATTATTATCATGAATACAAAAGAACTTACAAAGCAAGCAGAAGTAGACCGCAGAAGACTTATCGAAGTTGTCTACAATGCAGGAGCCGGACACATCGGCGGTGACCTGTCATGCCTCAACGTAATGACAGCTCTCTATTTCAAGTATCTTAACGTTGACCCTAAAGACCCGAAGAACCCTGAGCGCGACCGCTTCGTGCTTAGCAAGGGCCACTGCGTAGAAGCTCTCTACGTTACTCTTGAGGCCAAAGGATTCCTGAAGAAGGAAATTACCGATACTCTCGGAAAGTTCGGTTCTATCCTGAGCGGACATCCTACTATCGAAGTTCCTGGCATTGAGGTAAACACCGGTGCTCTCGGACACGGACTGCCTATCGGCGTGGGAATGGCTCTCGCTGCCAAGATGGACAAGAAAAGCTACAAGACTTTCGTAATGATGGGCGACGGAGAGCAGGGAGAAGGCTCTATCTACGAGGCTGCAATGGCTGGACATCAGTACAAGCTTGACAACCTCGTGGCTATCATCGACCGCAACCATCTGCAAATCAGCGGCAACACCGAGGATGTAATGGCGATAGAAGACATCAGCGCACGCTGGACAGCCTTCGGATGGGACGTGAAGGTTATGAACGGTGACGACATGGAGGACATTGTAAAGACCATCGACAGCATCGACTATACCAACGGAAAGCCTCACCTGATTGTATCCAACACGACCAAGGGCAAAGGCGTATCCTACATGGAGAACATTGCTAAATGGCACCACGGCATGCCGAACGAGGAGCAGTATAAACAGGCTCTCTCAGAGATTGACGAAAGAATAAAGAACCTTTAAAATACACATTTGGAACTATGATAGCTTGTAGAAAAAGTTTTACTGACACTTTGCTGGAACTGGCAAAGCAGGACAAGGATATTATTGCAGTTACAACCGACGCACGTGGTTCAGTGACTCTGAACGATTTCGCCGACCAACTGCCAGAACAGTTCGTTGAATGTGGTATCGCGGAGCAGGATGCTGTGGGAATAGCAGCAGGACTTGCACATAGCGGAAAAAAGGTTTTTGCTTGCGGACCGGCTTGCTTCTATGTGGCACGCAGTCTGGAGCAGGTAAAGGTTGACCTCGCATACAGCGAGAATCCTGTAAAGATTCTCGGAGTGAGCGGAGGTGTGGCTTACGGAGCACTCGGTGCAACACACCACAGTCTGCACGACATTGCAGCACTGCGCACTTTCCCTGGCATGAACATCGTACTGCCTTGTGACGCAAGACAGACACGAAAACTCGTGAAGCTGCTCGTTGACTTCCCTCATCCTGTATATGTACGTGTAGGTCGTGCTGCCGTACCTGATGTATATGAGAACGACGATTTCGACTTCCAGCTCGGCAAAGCAAACATGCTCCTTGACGGTAAAGACCTTACCATCATCGGATGTGGAGAAACTGTATACCATGCTTATCAGGCAGGACTCCAACTAAAGGAGCAAGGTATCAGCGTACGTGTACTTGACATGTCATCATTGAAACCATTCGACGCAGAAGCAATAAAGAAGGCTGCTGCAGAGACCGGACGCATAATAACAGTGGAGGAGCACAGCCAGTTCGGTGGACTCGGAGGTATCGTCACAGAGACTCTCTCCGAGAATCCTGTACCGGTACGCATTATCGGCATCCCTGACGAGAACGTTGTACATGGAAACAACAAGGAAATCTTCCACCACTATGGAATGGACGCCGAGGGTATCGTAAAGAGTGCACTCGACTTCTTGAAGAAATAAAACAAACATTATGGAGGATTAGAGAATTAAAGGAACTTTGCCATTAGCACTTTTCTTTAATTCTCTAATCCTTAAATAATACAAGTCGGGAACATGCTTTCCTGACCATCTACCTAATTCTATTAAGACTAAATGAACAATTACATAATAGCAATAGACCAAAGTACTTCGGCAACCAAGGCAATGCTCTTCAACGAGCAGTGTGAGATGCTGCAACGTGTCAATGTGGAACATCACCAGTACTATCCGAAAGCCGGATGGGTAGAACATGATGCTGAGGAAATTTACAACAACGTGCTCATGGCTGTAAAGGAGCTTATGCGCGATGCTGACATGGAAGCCAACTACTCTCTGGCAATAACAAACCAAAGAGAGACCGTTGTGGTTTGGGACAAGACTACAGGAAAACCTGTCTACAACGCCGTAGTATGGCAGTGCATGCGTGGTGCAGAAATATGTAACAAGCTGAAAGCAGAAGGCTATGGGCCGATGGTTATGGAGAAGAGCGGCCTGCTTATCGATCCTTATTTTGCTGCCAGCGGTGCAAAATGGATTCTCGACAATGTAGAAGGAGCTAAAGAGAAAGCCGAACGTGGTGAACTGCTGATGGGAACAATGGAGTCATGGCTCATATGGAAACTTACTGACGGTAAGCATCATGTCTCCGACTATACCAATGCCTCACGAACCATGCTCATGAATATCCACACGCTGCAGTGGGACGACGACCTGCTGAAGCTGTTTGGTATTCCACGAAGTATGATGCCAGAACTTCTACCTTGCGATGGAGTGTTCGGAGAGACCACTATTGGAGGTATCTTCAACAAACCAATAACGATAGCCGGAGTACTCGGCGATTCGCATGGAGCACTGACAGGACAGATGTGCTTCGAGGAAGGACTTGGAAAGGCTACCTATGGAACCGGTTCTTCGGTAATGGTAAATATCGGCGAGAAAGCGGCTGCTGCTCCTGACGGACTGGTTACTTCTATCGGATTCGCCGCTCTCGGCAAGGTGTTCTATGCCTTTGAAGGAAACATACACAGCACAGGAGCTACTCTGAAATGGCTGCAGGAGCAACTGAAGATGATTGTCTCACCAGCAGAAGTGGAGGAAGAAGCTACATCCGTTGAAGACAATGGCGGAGTATACTTCGTACCGGCATTTGCAGGACTCGGCGCCCCTTGGTGGAACGACAGTGTAAAAGCCGCCGTAATGGGAATGACCTTTGCCACTACACGTGCCCACTTCCTTCGTGCAGCCCTTGAGTCTATCGCATACCAGGTGAATGACCTCGTGAAGGCAATGACCGTGAAGGCAGGAATAAGCCTCAAGGAAATACGTGTGGACGGAGGACCAACAAAGAACAACTTCCTCATGCAGTTCCAGGCAGACTGTCTGAGAGTGCCTGTAAACCGTTCTGATGTGGAAGAGGCTTCTGCTCTGGGAGCCGTTGTCATGAATGGACTGTCGCGGAAGGTATGGAACAGCTTTGAAGAGGTTGCCAAGCTAAGACACAGCAAAGGACGCATCGAGGCTCAAGACAACAAAGCCTGGATAGACAAGAATATCGAAGGATGGCACAATGCCGTCAAACAGCTGATAAAATAAAGAACAATCAAACAACAAAAGCAATATGAACAAGAACAAGAAACAGTGTTTCGGTGTCATCATAGGCACACGAGCATACTTCAACTCAGAGCTTGCAAGAGACGTACGCAAGCAGCTCCTCAAGACTCTCGAAGATAATGGTTATGACTATGTCATCTTGCCGGAAGATGCCACTCCTACAGGTAGCAGTAGCATTGAGACTCGTGAGGATGGTTTGAAATGTGCAGAACTATTCCGCCAGAACCGTGACCGTATAGACGGTATCATCGTATCTCTTCCTAACTTCGGATTCGAGATAGGTATCATCAATGCTATCAGCGTTGCTGACCTGCATGTTCCGGTATTGGTACAGGCATGCGATGATGAGAACGACAAGGTAGACCTTGATAGTCGCCGTGATGCCTTCTGCGGAAAGATTTCTGTTTGCAACAACCTTTACCAGTATGGCATTCCATTCACAGACACTACACTGCATACATATTCCGTTTACTCACCACTTCTTGCACAGGACATCAATCGCTTTGCTGCTGTCTGCCGTGTTGTAAAAGGACTTACACATGCACGTATCGGTCAGATTGGTACACGTCCGCTCGGATTCAACACTTGCCGTGTAAGCGAGAAGCTGCTTCAGGCATCAGGCATCACCGTTGTTCCTGCCGACCTGAGCGAGATTCTGTATGCCGCACAGGCTATCGAAGACTCGGATACCGACCTGCTCAAACAGATGGAGAAAGTAGCCGGATATGCTGAAGTACCAGAAGCATATCAGGAGAAGCTGCGTCTGCAGTGCAAATTCGGCGTTGCCGTTAACCGTTGGGTTGAAGCCAATCAGGTAGACGCTGTGGCAATACAGTGCTGGGACTCCCTGGAACAGAACTTCGGTTGCGCAGCCTGCGTTACAATGAGTATGCTCAGCGAAGCAGGCATCCCTGCCGCTTGTGAGGCAGACATTGCCGGCGCAGTATCAATGCTTGCACTGACACTGGCTTCCGAGCAGCCTTCTGCCATCGCCGACTGGAACAACAACTTTGCTGAAGACCGCAACAAGTGTGTATGTACCCACTGCGGAAACTTCCCGAAATCATTCATCGGCAACGACAATCTTCGTCTTGGACCACTCGGTGTTCTCGGACGTACATTGGGCAAGATCAACACCTTCGGTGCTGTCTATGCAAAAGTCAGTGAAGGCGACTTCACATATTTCCGCATCTCTACCGACGACACTATGGGCTACATCAAGGCATACCTCGGTGAGGGTAAGATGACAGATGACCCATACGGAATGGACGGATGTATCGTTGTTACAGAAGTTCCAGAACTACAGAAACTGATGAAGTTCATCTGCAAGAACGGCTTTGAGCATCATGTGGCTCTCGTTCGTGGCGATGTTGCAAGCATCGTTGAAGAGGCTATCGACAGCTATCTCGGATGGGATCTGTATGTACATGAATAATCATACAAGACAATAAAAAGCAAAGAGCGGGATGTGTTTTCTTTTCACATCCCGCTCTTTGCCTTTATTGCTTATCCATTTTGTCCAACACTTCCTTTACCGCAGTAGAAGCATAATGACCTTCCTGAAGCAGTTTGCTTTCGCGAAGCACATTATCTTTCATCCTTTGATAATCCTCCATACTGATTCTCTCATGAAGCTTATCCAGGTCTTTCAGACTGTCTATACACACACCTATACCATGACTTTCAACAAAGTCTGCCAACGCAGCCTGACGCCATATAATAACCGGCAAGCCACTACGTATATAGAAAGAGGTCTTGTGCGGATTGTTCAGTTTGAGATATTCTCCGAAGTTTCCAGTACACGACTCCATTGAGGCACCATCCCAGACAAGTCCGAAATGTCCTTTCACAGAAGAAATGAAATCATCACTCTTCACAAAGCCGTTATATATAAAATGTTCCTTTCCCTTCACATTGTCAACATCAAAGTTGCTGCCATACAAAGCCACTTTATAAGTGGAGATATAATCACCCCATTCATACAGGAAAGCATTCTTGCGCTGGGCAAGAGCACCAGCATATACAACAACATACTCTTTCTTAACGTCTTTATCCGATGAGAATATTCCATTCTTTGGAAGCGGCGACTTCGATACATAATCGAAGATTCCCAATGACGACAATTGAGCTTTGCATCCATTGTCAAGAAGCCATTTTTTCATCTTGTCGTTATGTGCTATGACAAAGTCCGAATGATTCAGTCGCTTTATCTCCTGCTCCACAGTAAGAGCTTTGCGACGGAAGCTGCCAAGGTCATGAATAAGCGTAACAACCTTTGCCCCACGAAGATGAGCCATATTACATACAAAGGCATAATATTTCTTCAATGGATACTGCAACAAAAGCACATCTCCCTTACGAAGGCAGAAGGGAGCCTTCAACACTCCTGCAAGATTCATGGCGAAGTGTACGACAGTGTTGGTGTAGGTAGATAAAGGCAAACCTGCATTGCGGAATCCGCACGTGCGCTCCACAATACCTTCTATATCACTCTTTGCCTTATTACCAGCACTGTTCAATCCTTTATAGTTTCTCGAAATATAATAGTTCATGATGATTTCTTATAATAATTTGTCAGCCAATTCCAATGCAGCCTCAACGGTGTCGTCCATATCAAAATAGGCATACTGTCCAAGTCTTCCACCAAAGGAAACATTTCCTTTCTCCTTTGCCAACTCCCGATACTGCTTTGCAAGCATATTGTTCCGTTCGTTATTTACAGGGTAATACGGTTCATCGCCCTTTTCAAAAGTCTTAGGGTATTCGTATGTGACAACAGTCGTTGGCTGCATGCCATATTCAAAATGCTTATGCTCTATGATACGGGTATATGGAACATCCGCCGCTGTATAATTGACCACAGCATTACCTTGGAAATTTGCCGTTTCCAACTGTTTGGTCTCGAAACGAAGGCTGCGGTATTCAAGTTCTCCAAGACAATAGTCAAAATATTGGTCTATCTGTCCTGTAAACACAATATGGCAGGCTGTATCTTCCCACATGCTGCGCTCCTTAAAGAAGTCCGCATCAAGTTTTACATCAACGCCCTCAAGGAGAGCATTGATGAGGGCATTGTAGCCACCTACAGGTATTCCCTGATAGAGATCGTTGAAATAATTATTGTCATAAGTCATACGCAGAGGCACACGCTTTATTATCTCTGCCGGCAGTTCCTCTGCCTTGCGCCCCCATTGCTTTTCGGTATAGCCCTTGATAAGCTTTTCATAAATATCCCTGCCACAAAGTTTAAGAGCCTGTTCCTCAAAGTTTGCAGGATTCTCTATGTCGGCATATTCCGCACGCTGCTCGGCGAGTTTCTTTTCAGCCTCATCCGGAGTAATCGTGCCCCACAGCTGATAGAACGTGTTCATATTGAACGGCAGGTTATACAATTTTCCCTTATAGTTTGCCACGGGGGAATTGGTGAAGCGATTGAACTCCACAAGCTTGTTTACATATTCCCAAACGTCTTTATTACTCGTATGAAAGATATGTGCGCCATACTGATGCACATTTATTCCATCTACATCCATACAATGTATATTGCCGCCAGTATGACTGCGGCGGTCTATGACAAGACATCTTTTGCCTCTGCCCTTTGCCTCATGTGCAAAAACGGCACCGAAGAGTCCTGCACCAACTATAAGGTAATCGTATTTCATGATATTCATTTAATTGTTTTCGAGATGGGCAAGAATGTTTTCCGCCACATTCTTCCAGTCATATTTCTGTATGTCTTTTCTTGCTTGCACACCGAGTCTTTCACGAAGTGCGGCATCATTGTAAAGCTCCTTTATATGTTTTGCAAAACAAAACACCCATCGTGCGGAACGGATGGCATTCACGCCGTCGTCAACAAGATCCATTGTTCCGGCTTTTGATGTTATTACCGGCAAAGCACACGACATAGCTTCTGCCACAGTGTTGTTCCAACCGGAATAGCGTGGGTTCTCTGCCGAGACAAAACAATCGGCACGATTGAAGAGTTCGCTGTTCTTGTCAAACGGATGGTTCGTAACAAACTCAAACGGACACTTGCAAGTGAAGTTCTCGATACGCCGTTTTGCTCCCTCGTCGACAGGAGTGTCAAACAACAGGAGCTTTATATCATAACCCTTTGCATAAAGTTTTTCACATGCCTTCACTACATAATGTGTTCCCTTCACGCGTTCCACAATCCTTCCATATGCCATGACAACGAAAGGACGATTCTCTACGGAATAGTCTGTCTTAGGCTGATAATTAGCCAAGGTTACTCCACCGATAGCCTTAAAGTCTGTCCTGCCGAATTTCTTCTTGTCAAACTCATAAACGTTTGTTGAGCAGGCAAAGACTTCCACCTGCGGATTTTTCATCAGATGCTTCACATTATCACTCTTCCTTACATGGTAGAATATCTTATGCTTCGCATCTGAATCAAGCACAAGCGGCATGAACTTTACGGTTGTCGTCCATAAAGCATCCAACTGTACATTGCCTATTTCGCTGAATGTTGCCATCTCGCCTTTGAAGTCAAACCAGTCTGGTCCCTTGCCGTCTGGGGTGAAAGCGATAAACCTGTGTCCTTTATCTACAAAGATATTGCCGAGTTCAAGAAATCTTTTCACTCCGCCATAAAGCTTTGTATGAGGCAGTAATACTCCTAATATCATATTCTAATTATACTATAAAATTCCTTTTTCCCAAAATTTGTTCAACGGACCGAAGTCCTTCGAAAGCAACCATAATATGGCTTTCATCCTGCTGCGAAAGGCTTGCCACCTTAATGTTCCAGCCTTGTCTGCCCTCATTCTGCCCACAAGTTCCGGATTAAAATCCATACCCTTGCAGGTGAATATCTTTCTGAATGTTGAGTTTGTCAGTCCCCATTTCATCAGAAACTGCAGCTGTCCCATGTTTTTCCGGATACGCGTAGTGGATTTCGTTTCAAAATGATACACCCTGCTTGCAGATATTCCCTTCATATACCTTATGCCACAGAGCCATAGCTTTGCCGTGAAGTCGGGGTCGCTGTACATTCCCGGAGAGAGTTCCACACTGTATCCTCCAACAAGATCCCATATATCGCGATGCACTATATTGGGAGGCAGCGTAGCTCCCATCCAGTCTTCCAGCCGATACGACATATACTCCTTAAGCAGCTTATCCTCCTTGAAGCTCTCTATGGTATCTCCATAGTCAGCATTTATAATGGATTCCCCGGCAGTGTGCGGCTGTATTGTCGTTGAAGAGAGGAAGAACCTGTTGTCGGGCAGACTCTTTATCTCATCGTAAAGCCTGTCATCCCAATGCGGCAAGGCATACATATCATCATTTATGAAACATATATAGTCGGTCTTTACCTTACTACGCATCATATTCATAGCAAGACACACTCCCACATTTTCGGCAGAATGGGTATAGTCAAGTCCCTGCTCTCTCACCCACTCCAGCGTTCCGTCACTTCCGTCATTTACATGAACTATTATCTGATGGCGGTAGGTGGAGTTCTTTCTTATACTCTCGACACACAGCTTCAGAAACGGCAGATTGTTCCATGTAGGTATGAATATAGAGAATAAATCTTTGTCGTTTACGTCTTTTTTCATCTTTATATGTGCAATGAGATAAAAGCTACTTTCTTGTTTTTAATGTTATATTACTCTGCAAAAATAATCATTTTAGGACAAAAATGCGGAACAAAGATACAAAAATATGTATCTTTGCACGATATTTGTCCAATATATGAAAGTCGTTATAGCAGAAAAATATAAGAAGTACTCGGATTTCATTCTTAACATCCCGTCACGATTCGATGATGAGGACTGTGAAATACTCAAACAGAAGCGCAACAGCGTACGCCTTTTTCTGAATGAAGGAAAGGCGTTCGTCATTAAACGATATAAGCGGGTGAACTGGATTCAGAGCATCATCTATACCTTCTTCAGAGCCACGAAAGCGGAACGTGCATACGATTTTGCCAGAGAAATGCGCCACCGCGGCATTGAAACCCCACACGAAATTGCATATATTGAAACAAAAGAGCACGGTTTGTTTACTGTCGGATACTTCATCTGCGAAGAAAGCAAAGGGCGTGAGGTTTATGAGGATGTAATAGAAAGGGCTGAGTTTGACCATAAGCTTGTTGATGCCGTAATAGACTATATCGTGTTCATGCACAGCAAAGGAGTACTGCACGGCGATATGAACTCCGCAAATTTCCTATATACAACAGACAAAGAAGGAAACTATCATTTTGAGATGATAGACACCAACCGTTCGCATTTCTGCAAAGGCTTCCCGACAGAAAAACAATGTCTGGAGAATATTAAACGCTTTACCCACCGCCGCGACCTCTACGAATATGTAATACGAGGATATGCAAGACGAAGAGGATGGGACGAAGACTCTACTCTAAAGAAAGCCATAAGACTTCTCGACAAGTTTGAGAACAGGAAAATAAAGCTTTAGGCTTACACAAATTTCATCCGAAATTCCGATTGTGATGATACACATTATGGGTCAATGCCGAAAGTACCGAATTTGTTGTTTTTCAGAAAGTCGGTAACTTTCTCATAGAAATTACGTAACTTTCCCATAGAAAGTCGGTAACTTTCTGTTTTTAATGTTGCCGGGACAGTCAGTTTACGTCCTTGTTCTCCCTATACGGCTTGTCAAGATTCAGGTAATGGAAGTTATGCTGACGTTGTGCCGAATGCTTTGGAATTGTCATATAGTCGCCATATTTGTTTGACAGATATGTGTCATAATCTTCAACGCCAAGGAGCATGGTATCCTCAAAAGCATAAGCCGTCGGTGTGCCAAGAACAGACTTGCTCATCGTTCCCTTTGAACCATCATCATAGTCGGCAACAAGTGAACAACTGTCATAATCATATTTCTGCAGAAGATTCTTTATCTTCCGCTGTATCTCCTGCATCGTATACATCTTGCGACACAGCAATGGTACCCAGGAACTTGGACCGTGACCGTGCTTATAAGGGTCTCTATGTATCAGATACAACAGACGCTTGTAATATTCGTATTTCGCAAAATGCAATTTTCTCGCAAGCCAATTTTCCGGAACTCCGTCTATCGGGAACACATCAATGTATATGCCGCCGAGATACTTCAGATGCATCCGCTCAATGAGCGTTGTTGAAGCATCCTGTATCTTTCCGAAAGGTAGAGGATATGAACTGTCGTCCTCTGCACAAACAAACTCAAACGTCTCCGGCAGCCAGCTTGCTGCATTTTCCAGAAGAAGGTTGTAGTCTTTGCGTGGCATGGCAATATCAAGGTCATCATCCCACGGAATGAAGCCCTTATGACGTACAGCACCTATCATGGTACCTGCCCAGATATAATATCTGAGATTCTTCTCCTTACAAGTTGAATCTACTGCTTTCACTATACGCAGTATTCTCTTATGCAATTCGTCTACATCATAGTTTGCCATATCGCTATATACAAAAAAACGCCGGAATCCACAAACTTCTTATGCCTGCGCTTGTGGACCCCGACATTATCATTACTTAATAAATATTCTCCGGTATCAGTTGTTTTGCCTGATTAAAGTCTTCAACAGTATCAAGCTCGATAGAAAATATGTCTGTTGTGTTTACCACTCCAAACAGATGTCCCTGCGGAATAAGTCTTTCAAAGGCTCTTTCATAAAAGACATCCACAAGTTTCTCTTGCTCTATCATTACAGACAGCTCCTTGAACAAGGCATCACTATAGTCAGCCAGCATCTTCTCTATGCCAACAGACTCTCCTATAGCTTTCTCTATGCTGCATACCTTACTGATTTCAATAACCTTGCCTTTATCGTCGGTTATGACTTTTATCTCCTCTTCGCCGAGCTTATGGGTGTTTACTGCAAGGCATGTACCCTCCGACCCAAGCAGCCTGTTTATTATACGGCCGTCAAAAAGAATGTCGCTGTCGAGCAAAATGAAATCCTTACCTGCCACATAGTCTTTTGCAAGCCATAGGGAATAGATGTTGTTCGTTGTCTGATAATCCACATTGTCAACAAAAGAGATTTGCATATCCTTATAATTGTCCGTAAGGAAACTGCGTATCATCTCCCCTCTGTATCCTGTTACAACAACAAGCTCTGTTATTCCTGCAGCCTTTATACTGTCGACAGTTCTCCCCAACAGACATCTTGTGCCTACCGTAAGCAGGCACTTCGGTCTGTCATTAGTAAGCGGACGCAGCCTCGAAGCCATGCCCGCCGCAAGTATAACAGCTATCATTTCTGATATTCCTTTGCTATTTTGAGTATCACATCGCAAACAAGACGGTTCTGCTCCCTGCGTCCGAGAGTTATTCTCATGTGGGTATTGATGTCCGGCTCGTTCATGAACTTTACCTTATAGCTCTGGTCTGCAAATTCCTTCTGCAATGCCTCTTTCATCTCAATAGGATATTTTATAAGGATGAAATTGGCAATTGACTTGTAAACCTTGAATCCCGGCAACGCTCCAACTTCCTTTGTATACATCTGACGTGCCTCTTCCATGACGTTTGCAATATCACGATAATGGGCGTCAGACTTCACGGCTGCGATGGCTATTTCTTCTGACATGCGGTCGTAGCCGAGATACTTATTGGCATACTTGCTGAAACGATCCATCTGCTCATTGCGTCCGATGAATCCGAATCCCCAGCGCAAACCGGGCAATCCGTAGAACTTGGACAACGTGCGGCAGAACACTACGTTCGGGTATTTGGCTATCATCTCCCTGACATAAGAGATGTCTGAGGAAACATACGATGCGTAAGCCTCGTCAACGAGCATTATTGATGTTGAAGGAATCATCTGGACGAGTTTCTCCAGTTCCTCTGGTGTCAGTCCGTTCCCTGTAGGATTGTTAGGAGAAGCGACCAACAGTATTTTCGGTGTCTCCTTCTCTATCATGGCCTTGATACCCTCAAAGTCATAAGCGAAGGTGTCTTCCACCTCGTTTACCGGATACTGTAGGGTCTTGCCTCCTACCTCATCTGCTATAGACTTGTAGTACCACCATGAGAACTTTGGTATAAAGATAGTCTTGTTGCCATCTTCCTGTGTGAGGAAGAAGTGTACAGCCATCTTCAGCAAATCTTCTGCTCCATATCCGAGAATTATTTGCGACTCATCGATATTATACAATTCGGAAAGAAACTCTGAGAAGATGCTTTTCTTTCCTTTATCATATATACGGGTATAGAACGCCAGCTTCTTGATATCGAAGTTGTTTATTGCGTCGATTACCTCTTGTGACGGAGTGAAATTAAATTCATTCCTATCAAGATAGTTTAAATCGTTTTGCATTATTTTATAAATTTTGGTGCAAAGGTAAATATTATTTCGTTAGGTTGTAACTATTTGTCTCCTTTTGTTCATTTTTATCCCTTAATTTTACTCCACAGGCGCTTCAGGACCGATTTTCTATAGTCTTTTCTTACTCTTGGTATTATTTCCATGTAAGACCTCTCCGTGTCAAACACGAGTTCCCCATGATACGTCGGGGCTTTTATCGGCACCATGTAATTGTCGCCATACTGTGTCTTCAGAAACAGGTCGTATTCTTTTGGCACCGGAACTTTGATGTTCTCAAAATCCAGCCATACCGTTTCGTCGAAGATGTGTTTCGGAAACATTATCGAATCACCGCTGAATGACAGTTCTGCCAAGCACTGGCACTCTTCCGAATGGGTTCCGCGCAATATGTCTTCTGCCTTCTTGTATATTGTCTGCCAACCGTATTTCCTCACCTTATAGCGGCATTTTATCTTTCGGAATACAAGACCAAGTCTGCCGGAAGCCAATATTGCCGTGTTCTTGGCTTTAAGGAATCGGAAGATCTTCACGCTGTCGTGTATTATCTTCTTTCTTCTTGCCTCATCGTCAGGAGCATTGTCAAGGACAAAGATGTCTATGAAGATTCCCTGATTGAACGGCTGGAATGAATCTGACGGACGTATCGCTGCCGTATCGGTACGCCGGAACTGTGCGTGTCCGCGGAAATAATCAATGTCTGAATATGCTGACTGCAGGAAATACGGATAGCTGAAATACTTTGGCGCCAGCTCTATCATCCTGTCATAGTCCGCCCGCGGCATAACCATGTCTACATCGTCATCCCACGGTATGAAGCCCTTATGACGGACAGCCCCGAGCATTGTTCCGCCATCAACCCAGCACTTGAGATTGTTGTCGGCACAGAACTTCAGGAACCTGTCAAGCAAATCCAGTTCCACATTCCATACCGCCTTTAGTTCTTTTGTCACTATATGTCCGTCTCTTACCTCCTCATCAAGACTGAATGTCTTCTCCATAAAACCAATATTATTTAAACTTTTTTTTTGCCTCATTATAACTGTCCATAGTACCTATGTCATGTCTCTTTCCTGACATTTCCCATGCATATACGTTTGTCTTCATACATACTTTCTGCAAGAGGTTTCCCGGTGCATCAGTATTGCAGCCTTCTGCCACACATCTCCTCAATACGCCAATGTCTTCCTTCTTGTATATATAAAAAGGGGGAACTGCCCAATGAGACACCGGAACCTTTGGCTTCTCCTGCATCTGCAACACTTTCATATCCTCATCAACCTCTATTACTCCCGTGCGCTGCAGCTTTGCAAGCTCCGTTTCCCTGTGGCACATTATCACAGAAGCGTCTTTCTGATTGAAATAGCCAACAAAGCCCTTGAGAGAGAAATCAAGGATATTGTCTGCCGCAGCCACAAGAATATCATCATCCACCTTTGCCTCGTCAATGGCAAGCAGCATATCCTTCACGGCTCCCAGTCTGCCCTCATTGGTCGTTGTGCCGTCATCGATAACCATTATCGGATGTTTGGTCATTGCCTTTTCCGCCCACTCCTTGAAGAAGCCTATGAACTTATGGTTTGATACGATTATATGCTCCGTTATCCCCGGTATGGCATCAATATCCCGGATAAGCCTTCCAAGTATCGTTGTGTTTCCTATCTCCAAGAGAGGCTTAGGGAAATTCTCTGTCAAAGGATAGAGCCGTGTAGCATATCCTGCGGCTATTATTATAGTTTTCATAATTATTCTCTATTGAAATGAAGCTCCGTTACTTATCTTACAGAAGAACATCTTGAAGCGGTTCTTATACTGTGGGTATCTGGCAAGGTAACGACTACTAACCCTATCACTTATCAATTCCTTCTTGCTGGGATCTATAATAGCTATACATGCGCCCTTGAAGCCCGCTCCGCTGAACCTTCCTCCGTATATACCATCCGTGTCACACATTATATCATACAGGTCGGTCAGTTCTGGTGAGCCACATTCATAATTCTCAATACTGCTCTTGCAGCTTTCCGACACATACTGTCCGAATCTCTTTATATCGCCCTTCTTCCATGCCTCAACAGCCTTTTCCACTCTTTCACACTCCGAATAGAAATGCCTTGCCCTCTTGGCAAAGCGCACAGGCATCTTATCCTGGTATTTACAGAAGAGCTTTTCGCTGACATCACGCAAGCGGGTATCGGCAAGCTCCTTCAGAGGCTGGTCTTCATACGCCTGCATTATCCATGCTGCCGTCTTGCATTCCGACACTCTTAGATTATAGTCTGTTCCTGTAAGCTTGCGCGTCACTCCGCTGAAGAACACTCCTATCTCTATATCTATATCTCTACCGCCACAGGAACCGAAATCCAACAGGCTATAGCCTGACGTCTTGGTATCAAGATACAGCAATTTGTTCTCCTCACAAAGCATCACACAAGCCTGGTCAAGAATACCGTTTTGCAGTCCCACATATTTCCGTTCCGCCTCCGAAGCATAATAGACGACCTTTGTCTTGTCGAGCTCTATATCATTAACCTTCGCCACAGCCATTACTATTCCGCACAATAATGCTGCAGACGACGATACGCCACCGATAGGCATAGAGCCGTTCACCACTCCGCGAATACCTTTAGCAAGATGGAAATCTTTCTGCATTGCCCATACTGCACCACGCAGATAGTCACCCCAATCGGAATGGCGTGGCTCTACAGGCTTTGTCACATTAAACACCGTCAGACCCTCAAAGGCAAGGGAACACATTTCAACGTTTCCGTTTTCCGTGGCAGAGAAAAGTATGTCTATTCCCATATCCAAGGCAAAACCAGTAACAAGTCCATACTGATGGTCTACATGTGCACCGACAGGACAAACTCTATAAGGGGAAAATATCTTATACAGCTTGTCGTTGCCACCAAAAAATATCCTGTATGTTTTTAAAAGAGTATCCATTTATAATGTTTTGAGCCGTTAAAGGTACAACTATTCTGTGATATAATGAAGGTTTTGAAAAAAAACTGTTAAATAAGACTCTTACATCCATGCCGAATGGGTATTTATGACTAATTTTGCGCATGATAGCGAACTATTATATTGCTTTTATATGAACTTTAAGATATATATAATCATACTGCTTTTGTTTGGCTTCTATACCAAGGCAACAGCACAGAACGTTGTTTTCGGAAATGACATAAAGCCTGAGGACCGTGACGTAGACATGGATAACCCTACCTTTGTACCAATGGTAAAGGTTGGCAAGGTGCTGCACGGCAAGGACAGCATACAGTATGTTGAACTCAACAACGTGTATGTATACCCACCGCAGGTATTCAAGAATACCAAGGCACGCCAACGGTACACACGTCTCGTATATAACGTGAAGAAAGTTCTGCCCATTGCAAAGGAAGTGAACCATATCATCATTGAGACATACGAGTTTCTGCAGACTCTCCCTAACAAGAAAGCCAAGGACAAACATCTGAAACTTGTCGAAGAAAGTATAAAGAAGGAATATACGCCAAGAATGAAGAAACTTACATTCACACAAGGAAAGCTGTTGATAAAACTTGTATACCGCGAATGTAACTCATCATCATACCAGCTGATAAAAGCTTTCCTCGGTCCTATACGTGCCGGATTCTATCAGGCTTTTGCATGGACTTTCGGTGCAAGCCTTACAAAGAAGTACGACCCCGAAGGCGAAGACAAAGAAACAGAAAGAGTAGTCAGACTTGTTGAAAGCGGACAGCTCTAAAAGTTGAAAGCACATAGCTCTAATAAAAAAAACTGTATTGAAATCAATTTTCAGAATTATACATCATAGAATAGAATTATACATATCCTGTATGATTCTATTTTATTACAGGTACGTATATAAAAAATTAGAGGACGACATGATCACTCATACCGGCCTCCTGAAAACAATTCTTAATGAAATCTGTTGTGATAGTAACCCATAAAGCTAATTGCTGTTACGATAGCTACTGATATCAACGTCATCATTGTTTTAAAATCTAATAACATAATCTTTACCTTAAATCTATCAAACTACTAACCTATGAAAAAATGTATTCTCCCGAACACGTTGCAAAGGTATACATTTTTGTGTTCGTACACAATAGATAAGACAAGTTTTTTGCACTATTTTCTTTTTTCTTTGATTTATATCAAGTAAAGTATTGAAAAAGTCTTCATTATTATACTTTTATTTACAATTTGCACATGTAACACCTTTGTAACATTACAATCTGTTCCATACCTTATTATATATATACTGCTCTATGAAAGAGACAGGCAATAATCCAACAGACAGACTTTATCAGAATCCCTCTTTAAGTCTTCTTACAACCTCCATGCAAGCATCCTCTATCAGATCAAGTGCAATGTCAAAATCCTTTCCCGAACCATAATAAGGGTCTGGAACGGTTGTATAATCCGGATGGCAGGTAAGATAATCAGCAAGGCAAAGTATCTTTTCCCTGTCCTTATCCGTCCGTGCCAAGGATTCCAGGTCAATGACATTCTGTTCATCCATAGCAAAGATATAGTCAAAACGGTCAAAATCATCTTTGCACACCTGTCTTGCCCTACTGTTCAGATTATATCCCCTCACAGCAGCATGTTCTCTCATACGCCTGTCCGGCAACTGTCCGACATGCCAGTTGCCTATACCTGCGGAATCAACAACAATGTCGCCCCTCAGCTCCCTGTCATCGAATACCATCTGCTTCATTATTCCTTCTGCTGCCGGCGACCTGCATATATTGCCAAGACAAACAAACAATACATATTTCTTAAACGGACTTTTCTTCTCATCTATATATTCCATATCCTTATATTTTAAATTTTATGTTAAGTGCAAATATACAACAAAACTACCACAAAACCCATTGTTATCGAACACAAATAATTGATATACATCAATAATAGTAAATAAAAATGTAAAAAGACACCTATTGCTATTGCGAGTTAGCAAAATCTTCATAACTTTGCATCGTGTTTTTCATAGTATTAGATTTAAGGTTAACAAAGATTGGGACTCAGCGGAGCCCCTTTTTTTATATCCATACGTGAACAATTGTATTTTCATCTGATAAAAAATCATGTATGCGCACAAGAATAAACTCGCATGACTACAAGTAAAAACGCACAATATCCTCCAAAGACAATAAGCCATATTCACAAACATTTCCATTGCGAACAAAACTATATAACAAACAGATAAGTAATATTCTGCTGTACAACAGCAATCCATTATAACTACCTGTTTTTACATATAGCCATACAAAACATACACCAACAAAAAGCAGCGACCGAATCACTTCGACCGCTGCTTTCTGTTGTCCCAGGCGGACTCGAACCACCACTGACAGAACCAAAAACTGTAGTGCTACCATTACACCATAGGAC
>URLQ01000007.1 GCA_900548745.1 uncultured Prevotella sp. | reverse complement strand
GAGTCTCGGGAGGATAGCCGCCGGCGAGAAGCTCGTTCATCACCTCATCGACAATGCTTGCGCTGAGGAAGATGCACATCGTGGACTGGTGCTGCGCCAGAAGGTGTAGCTTCTCCTTGTCTGGTACCGGTGTGCGCCCTTCGCCGCGGGTGAGGATGATGGTCTGACACTTTTCGGGAATGGTAAACTGGCTACGCAGTTCCGCTGCCGCAGCAAGGAAGCTGCTGATGCCCGGAGTGATGTGGTAGTCCATGCCGTATTCATCGAAGAAAGCCATCTGCTCCTGTATGGCGCCATAGATGCAAGGGTCGCCGGTATGGAGACGTACTACGAGCTTGCCCTTGTCGTAGAACTCTTTCATCAGCAGGAACTGTTCTTCAAGGTCCATTCCTGCAGAAGAGCGCACGGTGGCACCAGCTTTGGCGCAGAACGTAAGTTCCTTAGGCACAAGGCTACCGGCATAGAGGATGAGGTCTGCACGCTCAAGGAATTTCCTTCCGCGCACACTGACGAGGTCTGGGTCGCCCGGTCCGGCACCCACAATCTCGATATGGCCCTTGCGACACCCTTTGTTGTCCTCGCCCAGCGCCCAAGTGAAGTAGACCGCTTTGTCGGCTTTAGGAAGGATAGTTCTGTCGGTTGTGGAAAAGTCTGTCTTGTCAGCTGTGGAAATACAGTCTTTATGTTTCTCTACAACGAGAGCACCGTCATGGCAAGCCGCTAATGCCGCAGCCTCTGCCACGCCGTAACAGCCTGTCACCTCAAAGACCTTGTCGGAAGGGTTAGGCACACTGATCTTGCCGAGGGCGCCGGCAGAATAAATCTCTACTTTTGCCCATGGTAGAAGGGTGTGGAGCGTATGGAGAACCGCCTCGTCCTTCTTCATGGCTATGGTGGCAACCGACCTGATGCTTTCTATGGCAAAGCCTGCTGCGGAAACTCCTTCAAGAATCTTCCTGGCAATGTCTGCCGGAGCATCCTTCTGGCAGCCCATGCCAAGATTGAGGCATGGCGGGAAGTACTGTATGAATCTGGTGCCGCGGATGTCGTATCTGTGAGGAGAGACGATGAGCAGCAGTTCCGGTGTCGGAGTGTCGTTATTGTTGCGATAAGACAGAAAGTCTTCATAGCTGTTGAACAGCGTGACGTGGGAAGGGCATGAAGACTTAAGGTGTTCTGTGCCTTCATCCTCAACCTCACAGACCAAAGCCGTAGGCCGTCTGTTGACGAACGTGGCGATGGCATGGTTCATGTCGTCGTGCGACAGCTGGCAGGTCTGCCATCCATATTGTCTGCCTATAGTGTCGAGTGGCCAAAGGCCTGTGTTGTCGCTCTGTGTAGTAATGACAGCCGTACCGCCGGTTATTCTTGCAATCTGTCTGGCGAGTTCGTTGGCTCCGCCCACATGTCCGCTTAAGACAGGAATGACGAATTTTCCTGTGGAGTCTACACATACGACTGCAGGGTCGGTATGCTTGTCGTTGACAAGCGGCAGAATCTTTCTCACACAGATGCCCAAGGCACCTATAAACACAATGGCTTCGCCGTCAAAGAGTAGGTTCTCCTTGCGTATGGTTTCTGCAAGCTGTTTGCCAGCCTCGTTAATGGTCTCAATTTTTATCATCTTGCTCTTAATATCGTAATGGGGTTGTTGTTGTCTACAGTAATGGTGTGGACTGTTTCCGGTTGCATGCCCAGTTCCTTGGTTATGGAGAGAAACGACTCCCTGCTTTTTTCGCTTACCGAATTGAACACTATGCATCCCGAAGGGGCAAGGACGGACTTCACCTTGGTGAGCACTTCTCTCATCTTGCCGCCGTAGCCGCCGATGAAAACCGCGTCGGGAGCAGGACAGTCGCTGATGTCGGCAGTGCAGAAGTCGCCTATCCTGGCATCTATGCCGGGAGCATGAAACTTCCTGGAGTTCTCCTGCATCAGCTTTTCTCCTTCTTCTCTGATTTCAAAGGCCGTGACCATAAGATGTGGAAAGGCAAGCCGTGCCTCAATGCTTACGCTGCCGGTACAGAAGCCCACATCCCACAGGGAATGTTTGTCTGCCAGCTGTAGAGCAGCCAAGGATGCCAGACGGATAGGCATCTTGGTTATCATCTTGCTTCTGCCATCGAGCAGATGAAACTCTGAGTCGGCTATGCCGATGTTCTGTCTGCGGAGGCTTTGCTGTTGCAGAATGATGCAGTTGGGAGAGGGGTAGTCTCTGGCTGGGGCGTAAATGCCAATATGCTCTTTCTCTTCGTTGCCGAGGTTTTCACCGACATACATGACATAGTTGTCGAATCCGTATTTCTGCATTCTCTGCCATATGGCGTGGGGAGTCTTCTTCCTGTCTGTGAGACAGCCGATAAGTCTTTCTCCACGAATCAGTGCTTCATCAAAGCGGTGCCATGGTCTGCCGGTGAGCGAAACCGTGTACATGTCGTGGTAAGGCATGTTCATTCTGTGGGCAAGCATCTGAAGAGAATTGAAAGTAGGGAACACCTTCATCTCCACATCAGGGAACGCCCGGAGAAGAGTGGTGGCGAAGCCATAGAAGAGAGGGTCGCCGGAGGCAAAGACTACAATGTCGTCGAAAGACTTGTATCGTTGCAGGACATCATCGATGGGCACCGTAATGTCAATCCACGTATATTCGTCGGGCAGCAGGTCGGCAATGATTTCATGATGGCGCTTGCCACCAGAGAATACATGCCCTTCAGAGATGATGCGAGTCACCTCAGGTGTCAGCCAAAGTCTGTGGCTGTCGGAGAGTCCTATAACATTGCATCTATACATCTCTTCCGGGTCTTAATAGTTCTGCATCATCAAAAGTAAGGATACTGTTCACCAGCGTTGCCGCCAGGTTGCTTCCGCCTTTCCTTCCGTCGATGATGATTTTCGGGATGTTGACGAGAGACTTGGCGGCATGTTTGCTCTCCTCGACATGCACGAAGCCTACCGGAGCGCCGATGATGCCAGTGGGAGAGCACTGCTTTTTGCGTACCAGAGAACAGAGCTCAAGCAGTGCCGTCGGTGCGTTGCCGAAAGCATATAAGGCATCAGGATATTCCTGTGCAGCAAGTCTCATGCCTGCCTGTGCACGGGTGATGTTCTTATCCTTGGCCATTTCTATGGCGCGAGGGTCATTGATGTAGCATACAGTCTTGATGCCAAGGCGTTCCAATGCACCCTTGCGTATGCCGGCTGCCACCATCGACACGTCGGTGACGATAGTCTTGAGCTGTCCGTCTTTTACCTTATTATATATATTAGCCGTAGCATTGTCGTCCATCCACAGAAGGTTCTCCATGTCGAAGTCTGCCGTAGTGTGTATGGCATGAAGCATAGGCCACAGCTTCCATGTTGGAATGTCGCGGTTTTTCAGTTCATTTCTTATTGTACGGAACGATTTTATCATGATGCTCTGTCCCACTTTGCAGTCCTCGTTGTCATTATCGTTGCGATAATATCCCCGTGGAGTGATGAAAGCATTGTTCCACCGGTACGACTGGCTGTTGCCGATGATGACGACAGTGAACATGTCCACATCCTCAGGGTTGAACTCCTTCAGAGTGGTAATAGTAATGTTCTGCTCGTCGCGTCCAGCCTGTCTGACGAAGCCTACAACATTGTCTTCGCTCCGGTATTTCAGAAACAGTTCCTTCAGCCGGTAGAGCTGCCAGTATCTGCCGTTGCTCTTCGGATTGTACACCGCCGTGATGAAGTCAGCCTCGGCAGCAGCCTTTATTCTCTTCTCTATCAGCTGCCACGGAGTCATGAGGTCGCTCATGGAAATGACGCAGAAGTCATGGCCCATAGGAGCACCGAGGAGCGAAGCTGCCTTTTGGAAAGCGCTTATTCCAGGTATGGAGATGATTTCCACATCGGAGCCTCTGTCGCGTTTCATCTCATAGATAAGTGGTGCCATACCATAGATGCCGGCGTCTCCGCTTGAGATGACACATACGGTGTTGCCCTTTTCGGCATATTCGAAAGCCATCTCAGCACGTTGCCGTTCTTTCTTCATGCCAGTGTCGATGCAGATGGTGTCTTTGGAAATATACTTTTCGATAAACTGGAAATAGTATTTATATCCGACCACCACACTGCTGTCTGCCACGGCATTCAGCAGTGCGGGAGTAATGTCTTCAGAAGAGCCGGGTCCGATGCCCGCCACATATATTCTCATATTAGTCCTTGAATTTAAGAGTTACACTAAGTATAACGGATCTTCCTGGATTTATTGTGGAGAAGTTAGAATTCCAGAAGGAAGTATCACGTTTATTGAAGATATTGTCTATGCCGATGCCCGGTGTTATAGTGAACTGCTTGAGGCTGAAAGTATGCCTTGTGTTAATGTCCCACTGCTGGTATTCTGGAGCATATCCATAGGTGCTGGAGAATCTGCGGCTTTGGATATGACCGTTGATTTGTGCGTTAAGATGATAGTTGCCCCATGTCCTGTCCCATGCGGCAGAGATGTTGGCAACATTCTTTACGCTCTTGTCTACTGGCGACTCAGAGACATTATACTCCTGCGTCTTCTTGTCGAGAGTAACGCTCTTAGCCTTGGAGTCACAGAAGGTGTAGCCTGCGGAAGCCGAGAATCCCATTGGGAGCAGCAGTTTCATGTTGGCGGAAATGCCTTTCACGGTAGCCTTGTCGATATTGTCGCGCTGGCGAATGGTAGTCCAACCCTCAGCATAGAGATCCGACAGATGCTGGTCAGCCTCTATTTCAGCCTGTGTCATGGTGCGGTAGTTAATCATGTTGCGTATGTTGTTGATGAAGCCGCTTACGCTCAGGCTCAGCCAGTTGTTGGAGTATTCCAAGTTGGCATTCCAGAATCTGTTCTTCTCCGCTTTCAGCGAAGTGTTGTTGATGGTGTAGCGTGCAGAAGTCTTGGTCTGGTCTGTGGCATAGAGTTGGGAGAGGGTAGGGGTACGGTAACCCTCGGCATAGCTCACCCTTGCCCTGAAGCCTGCGATGCGATAGAAGAGAGCTGCATTAGGGGTTACGTTGCTGTTGAAGTTGCTGTTGTAGGTGTATCTCAGTCCTACTACAGCTTCAAGTCCCTTCAGTATTCTGATTTCATCTTGTGCGAAAACATTATAGGTATAGGTGCTTTCCTTGTCGATATTGTCGGAAGCACTCTTCAGGTTTTCCTGTTCCAGTTCGATGCCTGCCGAGAGTTTGTTCCAGTTGTTAAGGCGGAAGATGCCCTTAAGAGTCTCGTTGATGTACTGAGTATTCTTACGTGTTTCGTCATACGCCTCTTTTTTGGCGGTCTGCCAATAGTCGTATGCTGATTTGAAGTTGTCCATGTATACGTCAAGATAGAGTCTGACGTTCTTTGAAGGCATCCATCTTGCTCCGGCTCCGAGATTATAGGTTCGGTGCTTTATGTCGTATGTGTAGGCCTGTTTTGCAGTGTAAGTGTATGACTTCTCGCCCGTAGTCTTGTCGGTTGTTGCTTTCTGCGTATAGTAGGTTGCACCTCTGTCGCGTCCAGTCTTGTAGCCATACAGGTTTCCTGAGAGGTAGACATCCAGTTCGTCGTTGAATCTCCATTCCAGTCTTTCGCTGATGTTGTCAGACTTGAAAGCCTGCGACATTGGTCTGCCTGTAAGTTTAAGTATAGACTTGTCGCCCTCTTTAAACTCCTGGTAGTTGTTCACTTGCCAGTTGTCGGCCTGTCGGTGGTTGAAGCTTGTGTAGCTTGAGAATTTCCCTTTGGTTATGTCTACATTGATGTCCTGGTCGAATCTGCCGTTGTTCATTACCTTCGTGCTGCTTGTCACTTCAAGAGCGTTCTTGTTGTTGTCAGTAATGACGTTGATGACGCCGGCAATGGCATTGCTGCCATAGAGGGCACTTGCTGCTCCTGAAAGAATCTCAATACGCTTGATGTTGTCGATGCTTATACGGTTCCACCTGTCGTCGCCCGACATCCTTTTTCCGTTTAGGAGAATAACGATATAGTCATCGCTGATACCATTGAAATTGACAAATGTTCCCATTCCGTTAGTGTGGGTAGTGATGTTTGATGTCAGCTTGCCCAGTGCCTCCTGAAGGTTCGTCACGTTGGCAGCCTTCAGTTCCTTTGCTGATATTACTTTCACTTCGACAGGAGAGTTTTCTGCCTTATGGTAAGTACCAGTACCTGTTATGATAACCGGGTTGAGAACGTTCTCACGCATCTTCTCGTTCTGTGCATTGGCAATGTATGGTATAGATAATGCAAAAGGTAAGATAAGATAACGGTTCATAAATGAATTATTTGAATAAGTTTTATAAATGTTGATGACTAAATGTGTTATTTAATGAGTTTATAATATTTCGGAGTATAGTTAGGCAGTATTTCCGGATGGAACGCCTTTACGAAGTCTGCAAGCAGGAAATGCGGTTGTACACCTGCCAACTCTCTGTATGGCGTTTGGCTCAGGTCGCAGAAAACCACCTTCTTGTGCTTGAACGCATCCATCGTGGCATATCTTGCATCTTCGTTAGCAAGGTCCTGAAGCGAGTAGGTTCCGTTGGAAGATCCGTCGGTCTGCCAGAAGTCTGCATGTATGCCTTTTGCGTAGACTGCCTCAAAGTCGAGGGCCACGCCTCCTGACTCCTTATTGTCTTTCATTATATAGTCAGCTCCGGCATCTTTGAACACTTGTGCCATATAGCTTCTGCCGCCGACTATATACCATCCGTCGCGCAGCTGTCTTCCGCTGATTACTGTAGGAATCTTTTTCTTGTCGGTTTTGGCTTCCACCTCCTCTTTCAGAGTGTTGTATTTCTTCTCTATATCGGAGAATACTGCATTAGCGCGACGGGTCTCACCCGTAAGAATACCTATTAGCTTAATCCATTCCGCCTGTCCGAGAGGGTTCGTCTCCTTGTATCCGTGGTGGAAGATAAGCGGAATGCCACATTCCTTGAGGGCCTCGAAGCCTCCGTATTTACTTGCGCTGATAAGGATATAGTCAGGCTTTGCACGCATCACCGTCTCAAGGTCAAAGTTTCCTTCCTTGCCAATCTCTACCGTCTTGCCGTTTTCCAGCTGGTCGAGCATTGCAAGAGAGAAGATATGTCGCAGGGAGTTGATGCCCACAATCTTGTCCTCCAGTCCGAGAACCTCAAAGTTGCCGAGCTGTAGTGCCGTAGTGCAAATAAAGCGTGAAGAAGATTTTCTGACAATAATATGTTGAGGCTTACTGGCTTTTGCGGCAGGGTCAGGATTAGTGATAGTGACATGTATGCCATCGTTTTTGTATTCCACTTTCAGTCCTTTGGCATACTTTATTCTGATAGTGTCGCTATAGTCTTCAGAGTGTGAAAGGACAGAGTCCTGGTCGTGGAAAAGCTTGTCAGCAGCGAGTTCCTTCTTGCTGTCCTGAGCTGTGGCGCAAGAGAAAAATAGTGTTGCTATAGCGGCAAAAAAACAAAAGAATTTCATGTATATATTTAAAACGACAAAATAGGCACGCGGAGCAGACATACTGCTCCACGTCCCTATTGTTAATGTATATATTATTTAGTTTTAATAGTTTACTCTGCCTCTGGATACATAGAGTGGTAAGCGTCCTCAAGGAGTTCAGCGTTCTTTGTATGATTGATCCAGATCTGACGGATAGTAGGCAACTCGAGCAATCCGAGAGGGTTGTCGTTTGTCTGTGGTACGACAGAAGTATAACCGTTGTGGTTGAAGAACTCATACCAACTGTTGTCCTCGCTTGTCGGTTCGCTTGCATCCCAGTAATCGCTGCCAGCACCAGCCATATCGTTGTGAGCATGGTCGCCGGCGATAGACATCAGGGCGTGGAGATAAATCTTACCGGAAGCGATGTTTTTGTTTTTCATACGGGTCATTACGTCCTGCTTGTAGTTGCCCTTCATGTCAACAGTACCTACATAGTAGTTCTTGCTGTAAACCTGCAGAGCCTCCTCGAGCTGAGTGTATCGAACGTTAGCCTTGAAAGAGTCGTAGTTGTCTGGGTTACCATGCCCCATGAATGCTACAACGCCCTGAGCAGCTTCGTCCTTATAAAGGTCGTTGAGCAGCTTAGCCACGTCGTCAACCTCGTCGAGGTTGTTGAGCAGAGGCATACCGAGGTGGATTTCTACGTTCTTCAGATACTCGTCATCAAGATGAGCATCCTTTACATAACCGTTGTTTGCGAATTTCTTCACAGCAGCAACAACGTTGGCAAACTCCTCACCAGGGATAACTTGAAGACTCTGTACGTAAACGGTTTTGTACTTAGCTGCACCGATAGCGTGGAGAAGGTAGCGTGGCTCGTAGTAGTTGCGAGACTCGCCATGCTCACCTGCGCTTGCACGGTTGATACAGATGTCAGAAGAGAAGCAGAAGTAAACGTCTGCATCTGGGAAAGCAGCCTCATAAGCTCTTTTTGTCTCGTCGAAAGCAGCGAAGGCATTTGTCCATGTAGAACCGAAAGCCACGAGGAGCACAGCCTTGTCTTTGCCCGACTTAGCTTTCTGTGCAGCCACCTGCTGGTCGTTGAGAGTGTACTCAGAGATGATGCTCTGCTTTGAGTCATCATCATCATCGTCGCAAGCTGCAAAGCTCAATACAGCGAGCAACATCATCATAAAGATTTTAATCTTCTTCATTTTGTTTTGTTTTTTGTTTATAATTATGGTTGTTAATCTTTTTTCCCTTGTTGAACTTTATTGCAAACGAAGCGTATATGCTTGTTCCGCCATTGTTGTTTCCCAAATGATATGGGCGCATGGTAGTATCCTTGAAATTGAAGATATTGTCTACACCCAGTTCTACCTTATATGATGTTTCGGCGTTAGCCTTTCCGAAATCGTGTGTGGTGTTTATGCGCCATATCTGGAAGTGCTTGCCGTTTCCGTTGTTCTCGTAGTAGCGTTTGCTGCTGCCACGTGTGGAGAGGCTTGCTCCAAAGCGGTATGCGGAAGAAAACCTGTGGCCGTAAATCATAGATGCATTCCATTTGTTGTGTGCCATGCCGTCGATGACAGCCTTCTTCATTCTGTCGTGCTCCACGTCATACATGTTAGCCTGCGTGTCGAGGTAGCTGTAGTTTCCTGTCAAGCTCAGTTCCTTGGTGATGTTGAACGACAGGTTGACGTCCACGCCATAGGTTTCTGCGTCTTCCATATTCATGTATCTACGTGCGGTAACCTTGCCGCTGCCGTCGCCGAGATAGCCTGTGGTTACATCCTTCGGAAGCTCCTCAACAGGTACGTTGACCAGTACTATCATGTCGTTGAGCTTGTTGTAATAGCCCGTTACCGAGGCAGAGAATCTGTCGTTGCGGTATTCAAGTCCGGCACTGAAATAGTTGCTTGTCTGCGGCTTGAGTGCTGTGTTGCCCATGTTGAAGAACGTAGATGAACCCATCACGTGGAGGTATCTGTAATACAGTTCCTTCACGGTAGGCGACTTGAATCCCTGGCTCCATCCGAGACGCAGACGGAAGTCGCCAAGACTTGCCATTGCACTCAGCTTCGGGGTGAAATGGAATCCGAATTTAGCATTGTCAACAAGTCTTGCGCCTGCCGTTATGTTCAGCCATGATATGAGGTTGAACTCATCCTGTGCGTATATGGCAGCCGTATTGTCGTCAGCGCTACCGTTGGCTGTTCTCATGGGAGCCTTCAGATAGTCGTATCTGTATTCCGCCCCCACGTTCAGCGTGTTGGCGTATGGCAGATGGAATACTCCTTTCAGCATTGCCATAATGCGCTGTTGGTCTGCCTGCAGACGTTCCTTACCTGGATAGAAAGGCACTCCATGTTCCAGTACGCCGTCGATATAGTCGTCCTCGTATGTCTTGCTTGTATACTTATAGAAGTAGGCATGTTTGTTCCAGTCCACGTCGAGCGAGATATAGTCTTTCTTCTCCTTGTTGGTGAAGAGCTTTCCTCCCATTGCTGCAGAAGCGTTGCGGTAGAGCAGGTCGTAGGTATAGACGTCGCATGAGGCATAGTTGCCGTTTGTCGGTCTGTTTATTATCTTCCTGTAGAAATATCCGTTGGCGTATAGCTCAAGGTTCTTTGTCGGATTATATGTTATGTTCTCACTTATCTGCCAGTTTGTGAACTTGTTCACGGTTTTGTTTTTGGAGTCCTTGAGCACATGTCCTTCGGCATATTCGTTAGAAGTGTTCTGCCATCCGTCGTTGTGTTGCAGCTGGAAGCTTGTGTACGACTGTAGCTTGCCCAGTCTCAGTCCCACGCCGTTGCGTTGTCTGATGTCGTTGAAGCGGCTGTATCGTGTGGTGTTTTCGAGAAGCAGTCCCTGTGTGTCGTGCTTCTTCGTTATAATGTTTATCACTCCAGCCATAGCGTCAGAGCCATAGAGTGCAGACTGTGCACCTTTTACGATCTCGATTCTTTCGATGTTGTTAGGGTCTATGAGTCCGAGGTCGTTTTCTCCGCCATTGTCGCCGTGTATTCTTTTCCCGTCGATAAGGATAAGGATATAGTTGTTTCCCAATCCTCCGAGTTGAGCCTTGCTGCCCATGTCGCCCTCGTTGAAGGAGAACGATGCCGTGAGTCCTTCGAGGATGTCTTCGATAGACTTGCCGCCATAGCTTTCTATCATCTTGCGTGAGATGACCTCAGTCTGTACAGGCACGTTTTTAAGCAAGTGTCCTGTACCGGTAGCCGTCACGACAACCTCCTGCAGCGTCTTGTCTGCATAGATGTCCTGTTTGCTGTTTTCGTTATTCTGTTGTGCGTAAGAGTTGGCGTTATATGCGCCAGCGGCAACTGCAAGTAATATAAGATTTTTTTTTTCATAATTATACTTTCTCCTATTCCTGGGAGCGTAATATCTATTCGTTTCAATCTGGCAGGTATTCTGACTTTCCGTAGAGCCAACGCCTTCCCGGGAAATGCGAAACCGTAAAGGTTTCATTCCAGTGGCGCAGATGTTAGCTTCTGTAATAAATACGGATTACAGCTGCAGGAACAGTTCGGGACTTTCACCCGATTCCCTTGCACGAGAGTGTCGTTGTTGCCATTGTCAGCGAAATGACTTTACTTACCCCCGTTTCCAAATCAGGTGCAAAGGTAGAATTTATTTTAATAACTGCAAAATTTTGTTTGATTTATTTGCCTGAAAGATGGAAAAGAGGATGGCGGTTATGAAATACGACTCATCCGGCACCTCTGTTTATGATGTTTGTTGTTGGAAAACTCTCAATGTCCTTGTCTCATTCGAAGCATCGTGTTGTGATGTTCATTTTTGTATATTTTCAGAAAAAACAAATTTGTTCGTTTTTAGAAAGTCGGTAACTTTCTCATAGAAAGTCCGTAACTTTCTTATAGAAACTCGGTAACTTTCTTATAGAAATTCGGTAACTTTCTATTTTTATAGATGTCGGGTGTGGGCAAGAGAAAGAATGCTGAAGCACTTTACTCCACCTTTGAGAAGTTCGCCGGCGCATGAGAAAATGGTGGCACCGGTAGTGATGACATCGTCAACCAGCAGTACGTGTTTGCCCTCGATGCCGGCAGAAGAGACAAGGCGGAAGGCATCGGCAACGTTAGCTTGTCGTTCCTCCTTGCTCTTTCGCGTCTGGCTTTCGGTAAAGACCACTCTTCTAACGGCATCCGTTATGATAGGGATGCCTGTAGCTTCGCTTATGCCCATGGCAATATGGTAAGACTGGTTGTAGCCTCTTTCCTTCTCCCTCTTTTTCGTCAAGGGGACAGGAACGATGACATCTATGCCTTCAAAAAATCCCGAATCCTTGATTTCGTAAGTGTAAAGACGGCTTATGTATTCGGCAAACGACCATTTCCCGAAATACTTCATCTGCAATATTATTTTCGAACTTTCGCTTTTGGTGGTATAATAGAAGAAGGAGGCAACCCCCACTACGGGAATCGTCTTGCTGTATTTCCTTACGATAAAACTGTCTTCCGGGAAGATGTGGAAGTTTGTTCTCGGTAGGTTGAAATAGCATTCAGAACAAATCACTTTGTCGGATATGGGCAGTCTTCTGCCACAAGCTGGACACTTTCTCGGGATGAGAAAGTCGATGACGCGTCTTAAAAATGTTATTTGTTCTGGCATAATTATTATCGTATTTGCTTTTGCAAAGATAATCTTTTATTAACTTTGCAACGAAAAAGAACGGAAGAAATTATGGATCTGAGTAATATAATAGCAGTAGCACAAGGTCGTTGTATATATAATAAGGTGGAAATTCCTGCCGATTATGTTGAGCAGGTGCTGACTGCTGCGCTATATGCCATTAAGGGAAAACCGGGGTGTACGTGCGAACTGTATGTAACAGACAAAAGACTTGACATGGAACGCCTGGCAGATGCTTGTGAGCAGGGCAGGGGTGAGAACATAAAGGAGGCTCCGCTGCTGATAGCTGTTGTGGCAGACGCCGTGAGGGATACGGATCTGGAAGAACACAGCGCCTCGGTGGTAAGTACGATTTGTTCGCAGGCTGCCGCACTGGGACTTGCCGCATGTCAGGTAATGATAAGAGGACATTACTTGACGGATGGGGAGAAGTGCGAGGATGCGGTGCGTGGAATACTGGATATTCAGGAGGGAGAAACAGTATATGCCGTCATAGGCTTAGGTTATGCGGAGACATCCGTAGACGCTTGTTCCGATGAAGATCTGGAATGGGACAGGATACATATAAAAGAATAAAAAGAATATTGGTTGAAGGATTATGAAGATAGTTTTTATTGGAGCAGGAAATCTCGCTACGAATCTTGCCAAGGCTCTATTCAAGGCAGGAAATGATATAATACAAGTATATAGCAGGACGGAGACGTCGGCACGGATGTTGGCGGAAAAGGTAGATGCGGAAGCGCTCACCGATGTGGACAGAATAGTAGACAAAGCCGACCTTTATGTCTTGTCAGTAAAAGACAGCGTTCTGGCTGAGCTTATAGAAAAGTTGGGAGCTGCCAGGAAGTCCGGACTCTTTGTGCATACGGCAGGCAGCATTTCGGTAGACGTGTTCAATGGGAAGACGGAGAGATACGGAGTGCTATATCCGATGCAGTCGTTTTCAAAGCAGAAAGAGGTGGATTTCAAGCATATACCATTTTTTATTGAAGCAAACAATGATGAAGACTGTAACATGTTGCATGCCCTTGCTTCAAGCTTGAGCGACAGGGTGTATGACTTAGGGTCTGAGGCTCGAAAGCATCTGCATCTTGCCGCAGTGTTTGCCTGCAACTTTGCAAACCATTGCTATGAACTTTCGGCGGAAGTGCTTGACAAATACAACATTCCATTCAGTGTGATGCTTCAGTTGATAGACGAAACCTCCAGTAAGGTGCATACCGTAAGTCCTATAGATGCCCAGACCGGTCCGGCAGTCCGTTACGACGAGAATGTTATAGGCATGCAGCGGGAACTCCTTGCCGGCAACCCTCGCATACAGAAGATATACGACATGATGAGCAGCAGCATCCACGAAGTGGCAAAGAAGAAAGGAAACAAGGAAAAGAAATAAAAATAAACGAAACAGGAACTTATGATAAACTATGATCTGAAGAAAGTCCGTGCAGTCATTTTCGACATAGACGGTGTGCTCAGTGCAAACACCATCACGCTGCATCCGGAAGGAGAACCGATGCGTACGGTAAACATCAAGGACGGATATGCCATGCAGCTTGCCGTGAAGCAAGGTCTGCGTATAGCCATAATGACAGGAGCCGATGTGAAGAGCATACGCATGAGATACGAGAAACTTGGGGTGAAGGACATCTTTACAGGTTGCTCGGTGAAGATACAGGTGTATGAGAAGTTTCTTGCAGACAATGCTTTGTCGGACGAGGAAGTGATATTTGTTGGTGACGACATTCCGGATTATGAGGTGATGAGCCGCTGCGGATGCCCATGTTGCCCGGCAGATGCCTGTCCGGACATAAAGAGAGTGAGTCGTTATGTGAGCAATCAGAATGGCGGATACGGAGTTGGCAGAGACATTTTGGAACAGGTGCTACGTGCACAAGGCAAATGGCTTGCAGACAAGAAAGCTTTCGGCTGGTAAAAGGGAAAGCAGGTGAAGAATATAAAAAAAGATAGCATAAAGTTTGTGTGCTATCTTTTTTTTCGTAATTTTGTAGCATGAATCGTATACCTAAATCTGATATGTTAAAATGATATATATAGCATTACCTGACGAAACACAATATGATTTGTCGTTTTATCTTGCCATGGAGGAATTTGTGGCAAGGAAAATAGATAGTGAAGACTGCTTCTTCATGTGGCAGGTACAGCCAAGTGTTATCTTCGGCAGAAACCAGCTTATAGAGTCAGAAGTCAATCTTGAATACTGCAGGGAGCATGGTATACGCACATTCCGCAGAAAGAGCGGCGGAGGATGTGTGTATGCTGACATGAGCAATGTGATGTTCTCATACATCACCAAAGATAAGTCGGTGAACTTCACGTTCAACAAATACATCAATATGGTGGTAATGGTATTGCAGCGGCTGGGAGTAGACGCCAAGGCTTCGGGCAGAAACGATATCATGATAGGCGACAGAAAAGTTTCAGGAAATGCTTTCTATCACGTGCCGGACCGCAGCATAGTGCATGGCACGATGCTTTATGATACGGACATGCAGAATATGGTTGGTGCCATTACACCGTCGGATGTGAAGCTGATGAGCAAAGGCATACAGAGCGTGCGCCAGAGAATAGCATTGCTGAAAGACTATGTGGACATCAGTCTTGAAGAATTCAAAGCTTTCGTAAGGAAAAACCTGTGTGATGAAGAAATAACCCTTACGAAAGAAGATGTTGAAGAGATACAGAATATAGAAAGGGAATACAAGTCGCCGGAATTCATTTATGGCAACAATCCTCGTTATTCCATTGAGAAAAGAGGACATATAGACAACGTCGGTGACTTCAACATAAGGCTTGCAATGAAGAACAACATCATTAAGAGTGCTGTTATCCTTGGTGATTTCTTTATTGTGGGAGATGTGGACTCGGGTATATTGAAGCCGCTCCGCGATGTGGCTCTTACAGAACCGGAACTTAACAAGGCTTTGCCGAACAAGCTTGACAAGTATATAATGAATCTGAACAAGAAAGACCTTATAAGGCTTTTGCTGGATAATGCAGATTAGGAAAGAAATTAAAAATCCTTTAAATGATAAATAATTATGGAAAACAAAAGAACATGTCTTTATGACAAGCACGTAAAGTTGGGCGCATTGATAAGTCCGTTCGGTGGCTTTGACATGCCAATTCAGTATTCAACAATCATTGACGAGCACCAGGCTGTAAGAAACGACTGTGGTGTGTTTGACGTTTCCCACATGGGAGAGGTGACGGTTAAAGGAAAGGATGCGGAACGTTACGTGCAGCATATCTTCACAAACGATGTGAGCAAGATAGAGCCGGGACAGATTCTATATGGCATGATGTGCTACGACAACGGAGGAACGGTAGACGACCTTCTCGTATACAAGATGGCAGTTAATGATTTCTTCCTCGTGATAAATGCTGCAAATATAGATAAAGACTGGCAGTGGATGCAGGAAAATGCGAAAGGCTTTGATATAGAACTCGTAAACCGTTCTGAAGACTATGGACAGGTTGCTGTGCAGGGACCGAATGCTGAAACCGTAGTGGAAGAAGTGCTTGGACTGGAATGTAAGGACCTTACATTCTATACAGTAAAGACTATCGGCGACATCATCATCAGTCGTACCGGTTACACAGGTGAGGACGGATTCGAGATTTATGCTTCTCACAACTATATCTGCGAATGCTGGGACAAGCTGATTGAAAGCGGACGCTGCAAGCCTTGTGGACTCGGTTGCCGCGACACTTTGCGTTTTGAGGTAGGACTTCCATTGTATGGTGATGAGCTTTCTGCCGACATCTCGCCGGTAATGTCGGGCCTTTCTATGTTCTGCAAGCTTGATAAGGAAGAGTTCATCGGCAAGGAGGCACTTGCTGCACAGAAGGCAAACGGCGTGGAGAAGAGAGTAATCGGAATAGAGCTTGAAGGCAAGGCTATTCCACGCAACGGCTATGCAGTCGTTAAGGACGGTGAAACAGTCGGCGAGGTTACTACAGGCTACCACTCTATATCAACAGACAAGAGCGTATGTATGGCATTGGTGAAGGCAGAGTTTGCCAAGCTCGGCACTCCGCTTGAAGTGCAGATCCGTAAGAAGACGTTCCCTGGCGTAGTGGTTAAGAAACGCTTCTATGACAAGCACTACAAGAAATAATGATATTCAACGATTAATTCTAAAAACATAATAAAACTTTAAAATCAAAAATAACTATGGCAAAAATTATTGACGGACTCTATTACTCAGAGTCACACGAGTTTGTAAAAGTAGAAGGCGACTTCGGATATATCGGTATTACGGATTATGCGCAGAACGCTCTTGGCAACGTGGTGTATGTAGATATGCCGGAAGTAGACGACGAGGTGGAAGCAGGTGAAGACTTTGGCGCAGTAGAGAGCGTTAAGGCTGCCAGCGACCTGAAGACTCCTGTAAGCGGTACTGTGGTTGAGGTTAATGAGGCTCTTGAAGATACACCGGAGCTTGTTAACAAGGATGCTTTCGCAAACTGGATTATCAAGGTTGAGCTTTCTGACAAGACAGAGCTTGACAGCCTCATGGATGCTAAGGCATACGAGGAGTTCTGCAAAAACGAGTCACACTAAATTTTTTGAATAATTGACGCTTGGCACAATGGCAACGGATGTGGCTGTTGTGTTAAGCGTTTGTTAATAATAAACAGATAATTCATTGCTTATGGATTACAAGTTTTTTCCTCATACCGACGAGGAACTGAAAGAAATGTTGAGCGTCTCTGGAGTGGAGTCACTTGACGCACTCTATGCTGACGTGCCGGAAGATATTCGTTTCAAGAAAGAATATGATCTGCCGGAGGCAATGAGCGAGATTGAAGTGAGAAAGTTCTTCAAGAAATTAGGACAGGAGAACAAACAGCTCACTTGTTTCGCAGGTGCCGGAGTATATGACCATTATTGTCCGGCTATGGTAAACCGTATTGTACAGAGGTCGGAGTTTCTTACCTCATACACTCCATATCAGGCGGAAATCTCTCAAGGTACGCTGCATTATATCTTTGAGTATCAGTCTATGATGGCTGAACTGACAGGTATGGATATTTCAAATGCATCAATGTATGACGGTTCCACGGCAACGGCTGAAGCCGCAATGATGGCTGTCGCATCAGCAAAGAAATGTGATACTGTGTTGGTTTCCGAGACCGTGGACAAGAAGGTTCTTGAAGTTGTAAACACCTATGCTCATTTCCACGGAATGAAGATAGTCATGATAGCAGAGAAAGACGGTGTAACTGACAAGGCGGATTACGAGCAGAAAATGACTCAAGGCGGAGTGGCTGGAGTCATACTGCAGCAGCCTAACTACTATGGTATTGTGGAAGACTATACAGGTTTTGCTGATATTGCACATGCCAACAAGGCTTTGATGATAATGAACAGCGTTGCTGCTGACCTCGCGGTATTGAAGACTCCTGCAGAATGGGGCGCAGACATAGCTGTAGGTGACGGACAGAGCCTTGGTATACCAATGCAGTTCGGCGGACCAAATGTAGGCTATCTGTGCTGTAAGGAGAAACTGATACGCAAGATGCCGGGACGTATCGTAGGTATGACAAAGGATAGTCGCGGACAGCGTGCCTTTGTTCTTACACTGCAGGCTCGCGAACAGCATATACGCAGACAGAAGGCTACTTCAAATATCTGTTCAAACCAGAGCCTTATGGCACTGTTCGTTACAGTCTATATGTCTGTAATGGGCAAGGAGGGTTTGAAAGAGGCTGCTGAGATGTCATACGCAGGAGCACATTATATGATGGATTGTCTGGTGGCTACAGAAAAGTTCAAACCGACATACGACAAACCGTTCTTCAATGAATTCTGTGTTGACTATGATGGCGATGTAGACGCTTTGCAGCAGAAGTTTATAGACAACGGCTTTATGGGCGGCTTGAAAGTCGGCGAGCATACCATTATGTTTGCCGTTACAGAGCAGCGTACAAAAGACGAGATTGATAACCTTATAAAATTGATCTGACTATGAACAACAGACTATATGGAAATTTGATATTCGAATTGTCACAGCCTGGCAGAAAAGGATATTCTCTGCCAAAGAACAAGTTCGGACAATATACAGTGCCACAGGAACTGCGTCGCGAGAAAGATGCTGAGCTGCCGGAGTGTGATGAAATGACAGTGGTTCGCCATTATACAAATCATAGTGGCAACAACTTCGGTGTTGACAATGGCTTCTATCCTTTGGGCAGTTGCACAATGAAATACAATCCTGCTATAGATGAGGAAATAGCTGCAATGCCGGAGTTCACACATCTGCATCCTCTGCAGCCGGCTGAAACAGTGAAAGGTGCATTGGAAGTTTATGATGGACTTCGCAAGGCTCTTTCAGAGATTGCCGGATTGGCTGACTTTACTCTTAATCCGTTTGCCGGAGCACATGGAGAGTTGACAGGACTGATGGTAATCCGCCTGTATCATGAAAGCCGTGGCGACAAAAAGCGTACAAAGGTTATTGTTCCTGACTCGGCACATGGCACAAACCCTGCATCTGCAGCTGTTTGCGGATTGGATATAGTAGAGGTGAAGAGTACAGCTGACGGTGTTGTGGATGTTGAGGATCTGAAGGGATTGCTCGATGATAGCGTTGCTGCCATGATGATGACAAACCCAAATACTCTGGGACTCTTTGAACGTAACATTCCGGAAATAGCAAAGCTCGTTCATGAGTGTGGCGGACTGATGTATTATGACGGAGCTAACCTGAATCCGATGCTCGGCGCATGCCGTCCTGGAGATATGGGCTTCGATGTGATGCATATCAATCTGCATAAGACTTTCTCTACACCTCATGGTGGCGGTGGTCCTGGCAGTGGTCCTGTTGGTGTAAGAAAAGGACTGGAACAGTTCTTGCCGGAAAATTCTCATTCCGCTCATCATGCACCGGTACCGGAATTGGAGAAAGTGTCTGTCGGTCCATATCATGGAAACTTCGGAGTGATAATGAAGGCGTATGCCTATATCCTTTCGTTGGGTAAGGAGTATATAAAGTATGTAGGTCCGCTTGCAACTCTTAATGCTAATTATATCAAGGAATCGTTGAAGGATGTTTATGAACTTCCTATTGCCGGATTGTGCAAGCATGAGTTTGTATTCAATGGCCTTGCTGACAAGTCAACGGGTATCACCACTATGGATGTGGCAAAACGTCTGCTTGACTATGGCTATCATGCACCAACGATATATTTCCCATTGCTATTCCATGAGTCTTTGATGATTGAGCCTACGGAAAATGAGAGCAAGGAAACTATTGACGGATTTATCAAGGTGATGAGAAAGATTGCTGAAGAGGCTAAGACTGAACCTGAACTGCTGAAGTCTGCTCCTCACAATACGCCTATCGGACGTGTTGATGATGTCCTTGCGGCAAAGCATCCTATAGTTACTTACAGACAGATTCTTGCAGATGGAGAATAGTTTTGATATTATTATTATAGGTGGTGGTCCTGGTGGATACAAGACCGCCACTTATGCAGCTTCTAAAGGACTCACTGTCCTTGTCGTGGAAAAGGCTGAATTTGGTGGCACTTGTCTGAATTGCGGATGTATCCCTACAAAGACTTATGCACGTAATGCTGAAATAATCCAGACATTGAAAGAGGCTGATATTTACGGACTTGACGAACTTTCGTTTTCTTTTAACTTCAAAACTGCCTATGAGCGTAAGAATAATGTGATAGATGCTTTGAGAAATGGTATCTCTACATTGCTTTCCGCTCCAGGCATAACTGTTGTCAAAGGTGAGGCTGTGTTGAAGTCTGCAAGTTCTGTATCCGTGAACGGTGAAGAATGTTCAGCCAAGAACATTATCATTGCTACAGGCTCAGAGTCGAAGACTTTGCCGATAGCAGATCTTGATGCTGATATGATATGTGATTCTACTTGGCTGCTCTCTACGGATACTTTGCCAAAGCGTATTTGTATCGTTGGAGCTGGTGTAATAGGAATGGAGTTTGCAAGTATTCTGAACTCCTTCGGCTGTGAGGTGAGTGTTGTGGAATTCCTGAAGGAATGTCTGCCGGCACTTGACGGAGACATAGCAAAGCGTCTGCGCAAATGTCTTGAAAAGCGTGGAGTGGCGTTCTATATGCAGTCCGGATTGAAGAGTGCTGCAAAAGGCAAGGTCGTCTTCGAGAAGAAAGGTAAAGAAACAGAGTTAGAGACAGAAAAGGTTTTACTCGCTGTGGGTAGAAAACCGAATGTTGAGGGCTTGGGGCTTGATGAGGTCGGTATTGCATACGACAAGAAGGGAATAACCGTAACTGATATGATGCAGACAAGTGTTCCTGGTGTCTATGCTATAGGAGATGTCAATGGCAGACAAATGCTTGCTCATGCTGCTGAGATGCAGGGAAAACGTGCTGTAAACAGTATTCTCGGTCTGCAGGATGATATTCGTTTCGAGATTATGCCGGCTGCTATCTTCACGAATCCTGAAGCGGCATGCGTAGGAAAGACAGAAGAGCTGCTGAAAGCTGAGGGTGTGGAATATATATGCCAGAAGCATTATTACCGTGCCAACGGAAAAGCATTGGCGATGAACGAAACGGAAGGTATGCTGAAGCTGCTTGCCGGCAAGGACGGTCTGATTATCGGATGTCATGTATATGGAGCACATGCTGCCGACCTCGTACAGGAAGTCAGTGTGTTGATGTGTCGTAATACTACTTTGCAGCAACTTCATGATATGACACATATACATCCGACTTTGAGTGAAATAATAGTGGAATAAAAATAGATTGACAGATGAGTTTTTTTAAGAAAATATTTGGCGTATCGTCAGATACCAAAGAGCAAACACAAGAGGAAAAACAAGCGGAAGAAAAGAAAAACTTCGAAATATTAAAGTATGATGGCGTAAGAGCTCTGAAGACACAGCAGACTGATTATGCTGTGGAGTGCTTCCGTCATGCTCTTGATATAAAAGACGATTTGGAAATTCACGATTATCTTTCACAGGCGTATATGACTCTTGGTGATTTGCCTAAGGCATACGAACAGCTACAGAAACTTGCTGAAGCACAGCCTGATAATATAGATATATTCGTTCGTATGGCACATGTTGCATATATGATGGAGGATTATGTCGTGATGGGTTCTGCCTGCGAAAAGGCTTTGCTTATAGACAAGGACTCTCCAAGGGCACTTTATCTTTATGCAAAGGCATGTGTCGGTACTGACGACGTTACAAATGCCGTAGCGATGCTTACAAGGGCAATATCGGTGAAGTCGGACTATGCTGATGCTTATCTGTTGCGTGGTGAGGTGCTTCTGAAAGACGGCAGGCTTGATGAGGCTGATGAGGATGCAATGTATCTGATGGAGCACTATGCTCATGAGGATATATTGATGCTTAAGGCAAAAATTGAGATTGCACGTAAGAACAGTAATGTTGCAATTGCTGTTCTTGGAAGTGTCATTGATGTCAATCCTTTCCGTACAGAGGCTTATAGTCTTCGTGGAAAGCTCCGTCAGGAGCTGGGTGATGAAACAGGAGCCAAGGAGGACCTTGATTATGCTGCGGAGCTGATGGAACAGCAGCAGGGGAATATGGAACAAGACATAGAGAAAAAGACAAAAGAGCAATATATAAAACATGTTATATAATGACTCTTTGAAGGTATACATCAGAAAAGGCGGGACAGTCGTGGTTCCGCTTTTTTTGATTGCACCGTCCGGCAAATGATATAATGATTTTAACTGATAGAAGATAATTATGAAAGTAATCGTTATTGGTGCCACATCCGGCATCGGACTTGAAGTGGCGCGTTTGTTCGCAAAACGTGGATATACTGTAGGTATTGCAGGAAGACGTTTGGATAAGCTCAAGGAGATAACTGGCCAGACAACAGGTATTGTTGCTTACAGACAAATTGATGTAACGGACGATGATGCACCGGAAAAACTCCTGGAATTGATAGACGAACTTGGAGGAATGGATATCTATTTCCACAGTTCCGGTATTGGCTGGCAGAATAACTTACTTGATGAGAAAAAGGAGATAGATACCGTAAGTACAAACGGACTTGGTTTCGTGAGAATGGTGGATGCGGCTTTTAATTGGTTCACCGCACGGGCAGAGCAATGTACAAGAAAGATAGAAACCTCTTTCCGTATAGCGTGTATCACCTCTATTGCTGGTACTAAAGGACTTGGTGCTGCTCCTGCTTATTCTGCCACGAAGCGTATGCAGAACCATTATCTGGAATGTTTGTCGCAGCTTGCAAGAATGAGACGGTTGCCAATACGTATTACTGATGTGCGTCCGGGATTCGTTGCCACCGACCTTATCTCAGGCAGCAGTTATCCTTTGCAGCTGAAAGCTGATGATGTGGCTAAAGGTATCGTGCATGCTATTGAAAAGAAGAAGGAAGTGGTAACTATAGACTGGCATTATGCAATACTCGTATTTTTCTGGCGTATTATCCCTCGTTGGTTATGGGTACGGTTGAGAATAACGAGCAAGTGAAGTATGCTGTAAGTTGGTACCGTTTATGATATTTCCGTCTAATACTCTATGTCGAAGCTTGCAACAAGAGGCAAGTGGTCGCTGAAACCGCCAAGATACTTATACCCTTGATAAGTGCGGAATGGCTTCTTGCCGTTAAATTTTGTGTCGTCTTCAAGCAGAAACGATTGGTCGTTGATAATACATCTTCTGAATAATGGCTTCATACCTTCACTTATAAGAATGTGGTCAATGGATGACCATTGTCCCATATACTTGTATGTTCCTTTTGCTCCGTTACTTCCTTTCGCTTCGTAAGAGACATCCGTCATGCCGTTGGCTATGAGATTCTGTACAGATTCATCTCTGGTCTCGTCATTGAAATCTCCGGATATTATAATCTTTGGATTGTAATGAAGCGAGCGTATGGAGTCAACGGATTGCATAAGTCTTTGCATTACCGTCATTCTGTATGGGACAGTGGCGTGTTTTCCTGAAAAACGACTTGGTGCATGAACAACGAAGATATGTAACGTATCTCCGCTTACAACTCTTCCTGAGGCATATAGGATATCCCTTGTTGGACGCATGCCTTTAGGTGGGCTTATTCTTAGAGAGTAAGAATTTAGCAGCTTGAACGTCATCGGAGAATAGAGCAATGCCACATCGATACCTCTCAAGTCGGGAGATTCCGTCATTACATACCTGTATCTCGCATTGCGTAGCAACGACCGTTGGCTGAGATAATGCATAACGGTGTCATTCTCAATCTCGCATAGTGCAACGAGATCGGGGATGACAGTGATGCCGTCTTCGTTTTCCAGACTGCATGAGAGAATCTCTTTAGAGATATTTCTCAGCTTATGCCAGTATTTGCGTGTATTCCAATGACGGGGACTCTCTGCTGTATATTCTGTATCTTGTTTCAGAGAGTCGTGAACGCAGTCGAAGAGGTTTTCGCAATTGAGTTGTACGAAAGTGAATATTCCGAGTATCAGAGTATTAAGCATATCCTTATTATTATTTATTCGCTGCCAGATTGATTCTTATCTTAGTGAGATAAGCTTTCATTCCGTTGGCATCCTTGTTTCTTATTATGGTAAGCAGTTCATCCATTTCTTTTTCTATATGTTCTATCTGTTCTGGCGTATGTGGGTTAAAGAGTATTTCCTGCAACAGATAATCATCCTCGTTGAGCACACCTTTGGCTATCTTCATGTGGCGCTTGAATGTTGTTCCCGGTGCATCTTGGTGCTTCATTACTGCTGCAAAGACAAACGTACTGACAAACGGAATGCTCAGAGAATATGCCACTGTTTTGTCGTGCTCTTCGAAAGAATATTCATATATGTTCAGACCGATATTGCTGTACAGGTCTTTAAAGAAGATGCGTCCCATATAGTCGCCTTCGTTGATGATGATTGCATTCTCCTCTTGTAGCTGGTTGAGGTTGGCAAATGTAGGACCGAACATAGGATGGGTGGACACATATCTGTGGTTGCACTTCTCGTAAAAATCTTTCAGTCCTGTCTTTACAGATGAGATGTCGCTGATGATACAGTCATCGGGTAGGTATGGCAATACTTCGTTGAAAGCAGAAATGGTGTATTTTACCGTTACTGCATTTATAACCAGCTCCGGCTTGAATTCTCTGATTTCCTCAAGAGATGTGAATCTCAGAGTGTTGTATGTAAAGCGCAGTCTTTTGGGGTCTTTCTCAAATACTGCTGTTTCATGATTGAAGCTCAGCAAGTCGAGAAAGAAACTTCCCATCTTGCCGGCTCCCAATACGAGTATTCTCATGTCTATGTTGTCTTATTTGTTAATGATTTCCATCTGTTGTCTTACCGATTCCTCATGTATTGCCTCAAACACTTCCTTTACGAAAGTGGCGTCCATGCCGCAGAGAGAGCCTTGTGCTCCACGTTTATCCAGAATTTCATTGTAGCGTGAAGTTTGCAGAACAGTCATGTTGTGTTCCTTTTTGTACTGTCCGATTTCTCTGCACACACGCATTCTTTTTGAGAGGAGCTCCATGATACTATTGTCCAGCTCGTCGATTTGTTTCCTCAGTTCGTGTATTCCCTCTGTGGTTACAGTTTCATTACGGATGACGAGAAGACTCAGTATATAGTCAAGAACCTCAGGGGTAACCTGTTGCTTGGCATCGCTCCATGCTTTGTCCGGGTCGCAATGGCTTTCCACAATAAGACCGTCAAAGCCAAGGTCCATGGCCTGTTGACACAGAGGAGCAATGAGTTCACGCTTTCCTCCTATGTGGCTCGGGTCGCAGATGATTGGCAAATCTGGTATACGACGTCTTAGTTCGATTGGAATCTGCCACATCGGAAGGTTGCGGTATATCTTCTTGTCGTAGCTTGAAAAACCACGATGTATGGCGGCGATGCGTTTTATTCCAGCCTGGTTAATGCGTTCCATTGCGCCAATCCAGAGTTCGAGGTCGGGGTTTACGGGGTTCTTTACTATTACAGGTATGTCGATACCCTTCAGACTGTCGGCAAGGGCTTGCATGGCAAAGGGGTTTGCTGTGGTGCGTGCTCCTACCCACAGTATGTCAATGTCGTATTTCAGAGCCTGCTCCACATGTTCCGGTGTAGCCACTTCGGTAGTAATCAGCATACCGGTTTCTTCTTTCACTCTCTTCATCCAAGGCAGTGCCGCTTCTCCGTTTCCCTCAAAGCCACCTGGCTTTGTACGTGGTTTCCACACTCCTGCACGGAAGATATGGCATCCTTTTGAAGCCAACTGCTTGGCGGTTGTCATCACCTGTTCTTCTGTCTCGGCAGAACATGGTCCTGCTATTACGAATGGTCTCTCTTTATCGCAAGGTAACCCTAATGGTTTCAAATCCAATTCCATAGTTGTATATCGTTTTTTTTAGTTATTCTTTTATGTTATGTTCTCTATTGTTATGTCATTGATTTTATTCGTTCTACAGCTTCTTGCAGTTTCTTCTCCTTTGCACAAAGCGATATGCGGATGTATCTTTCTCCATTGCTTCCGAAGATATGTCCTGGTGTGATGAACACTCTTGCCTGATGCAGAACTGCTTCTGTAAGTTCTTCTGCATTTGAGAATGTGTCCGGAATCTTGCCCCATAGAAACATTCCAACCTGTTTCTTGTCATATTTGCAGTTAAGCGTATTCATTATCTCTTCTGCGTATCTTCGTCTTCTTGAGTATGTCACGATATTGGCATTATGGTGCCATTCTGCATCGTTGTCGTATGCTGTTGCGGCTGCAAGCTGTAGTCCACGGAACGTTCCTGAGTCTATATTGCTCTTCACTTTCAGAATCCATTGTATGAACTTTGCATTGCTGGCGCACATTCCAACTCTCCATCCTGGCATGTTGTGGCTCTTGCTCATGGAGTTCAACTCTATGCAACAGTATTTAGCTCCTTCCACCTGCAGCAGTGATATAGGTTTCTCATTGAGGATGAAGGAGTACGGGTTGTCGTTTACAACCACTATGTTGTGGCGTTTTGCAAATGCAACGAGCTTCCTGTATGTCTCGATTTGTGCATCTGCTCCCGTGGGCATATTGGGATAGTTTGTCCACATCAGCTTTACTTTGCTCATATCTGTCTTGTCAAGTGCTTCGAAATCCGGCTGCCATCCGTTGTCGGCAGACAGGTCGTAGTTTCTTACTTTAGCTCCAAGAATCCTGCTCAACGATGTGTATGTAGGATATCCTGGATTAGGAACGAGTACTTCCTCGCCTGGATTTACGAATGCGAGTGTGATATGCAGAATGCCCTCCTTGCTGCCTATGAGTGGCTGTATCTCCGTAGTTGGGTCGAGTTCCACTTTAAACCATCTCTTGTAGAATCCAGCCATGGCGTTTCGCAGTTCTGGTGTTCCGCATGTCGGTTGGTAGCCGTGTGCATCATTCTGCTTTGCCACTTCGCAGAGCTTCTCTACAGTCTGTTTTGATGGTGGCATGTCTGGACTGCCGATAGCAAGGCTTATTACGTCTTTCCCTTCTGCATTCATCTTCGCCACCTCTTTCAGCTTCCTGCTGAAATAGTACTCTTTTACGAGCGATAGTCGCTCGGCGGGTTGTATCTGTATCGTGTTGTTGCTTGTTGTCATATTACTGTTGTTTTGTTTCCTTCTTATTCTGTTGTATCGTCTTTATATTCTCCTAAATTCATGAACTCTCTTGTCAGCGGCTTCACTGCATCGATACTCTGCCGGTAGAGCTTATAGTCGTCGAACGTGAGGTCTATGTAGAACATATATTCCCATTCATGGCCTATTATCGGCAGCGACTGTATCTTGGTAAGGTTTATTCCGTAGAAGGAGAATATGCTGAGCACTTTGGAGAGGCTGCCCCTTTCGTGCGAGAGGGTGAAGGCAAGGCTTGCCTTGTTTGTCTCTTCTTGGTTTGATACGAGATTCGCTTTTTCCTTTGGACTTATCACGAGAAATCTTGTATAGTTGTGCTTGTTGTCCTCTATGTGCTCCTCGAGTATTTTCATGCCGAATAGTCTTGCTGCGTCGGCATTGCATATTGCAGCTTGTCCTTTCAGCTTGTTTATTGCAATGTGTTTTGCAGCCCCTGCCGTATCTGCCGCCTCCACAGCTCTCAGATGCTTGTGGCTTTCAAGATATTTCCTGCATTGCATTAGTGCAACGGGGTGGGAGTGTACTTCATGTATCGTTTCCCAAGAGTCTTCTGGCAGACAGCATATACTGTGTGAGATATGGATTTTTTTCTCTCCTACTACGGTGGCTCCGCTATTGCAAAGCAGTTCGTAGTTGTGGAGCAACGAGCCTGCGATGGTGTTCTCTATTGCTACGAGTGCCATGGTGCCGTCGTCTTTTTCTATATTGTGGAACACTTGTTCGAATGTATCGCAGTAAATCAGTTTTACTTCATTGTTTCTGAAATACTGTTTTGCTGCCATTTCGTGGAAGCATCCCTCAAATCCTTGTATTGCTATCTTTACCATATCTTGTAAGTTTCTTGAATGAATAATCCCCGCTCCATAATATAATGAGGCGGGGATTCATGTCTATTTCTTTATCTATAAGTTTTGACTTTTCCTTAGATTGAACTCGATACGCAATCTCCCGCCTTACATGTCCATGCAAAGTAAAAGTAATAATACTCAAAAGATGCGAATAGATTCATCATATTGTTGCTTATTTGATTTGTTTGCTGCAAAAGTATAATATTATTCTTTATTGTGCAAACATTTTGAAAGGAAATTGTTCGATTCTTATGATTTTTACAATTTATGGTGTCTATCCCGGCATATTCAACAGTATGTGTACGATTCGTTCTGCTGTCCTTCCGTCCCAACGGTCGGGTAGGGAGCATTTCTTCCAGTTGTTTCCTGTCATATCCTTTATGGCAGCTTCCAACTTGTCGGCATCTTCTCCTACAAGTATATTTGAACCTTGCTTCACTGTTTCAATATGTTCGGTATAGCTGTTCAGTGTGATGCAAGGCACATTATTGAATGTAGCTTCTTCTGCCACATTGCCAGAGTCTGTTATTATTCCCATTGCATGCGCCGTGAGATAGCCGAATTCGAGGTATGGCAGAGAATCTATTATATGTATGTCTGCCATGTCTGCTGTCAGTTGGCTTACTACTTCCTTGACATTGTTTCTCAGCACTGCTATGATGGGGGTGTTGCCGGCTGCTTTGTTCATGGCATATATCATGTTGCCAAGATTCTCCTTGTCTGCAATGAGGGCTTTTCTGTTGAGGGTAAACACGATGTATTTGCCGTTTTTCAATTTCAGGTCATCCATGACGGCAGGACGTTGTAGCCTGTTGTGGTTGAAACGCAAGGTGTCCATCAGGATATTGCCCACTTCGTATACGTGCGACAGTTCTGCGCCTTCGCGGCTTACTATGCTGTTGCTTCCCATGCCGGCTGTGAAGAGATAGTCTGACAATCCGTCAATCACAAGCCTGTTGATTTCTTTCGGCATCTTAATGTCAAAGGAACGTGTTCCTGCCACGAGGTGTGCCAGTGAGATACCATGCTTCTTTGTCACGATGGCTGCTGCCATCGTTGATGCGAGGTCGTCAACAACGATTACTACGTCTGTTGGGTTGTTTGTAAGATAAGTGTCAAATTCCGCCATTACCTTTCCTGTCAGCTCATTCAGATTGACGCAGTCTACACCGAGGTATATGTCCGGTCTTCTGATTTGCATATCCTCAAAGAGCGAGTCTTCAAGGGTGGCATCGTTGTCCTTTCCTGCATATACCAGATGGCTGTCGATGTCTTTTCCTTCTGCTTTTGCTTTGTCTATGGCATGAATGAGCGGGGCAACCTTCATGAAGTTCGGTCTTGCCCCGACAATTATACAAATGTTCATTTCCTATTTAAGTATATATAAAGATGTGTGTCTTTTTGTTTTATTCAGACTTGAACAGGTCTTTTATTCCACCTATGCTGCCCATGAGGTTGGTAGCTTCGTATGGCAGATATACGGTCTTCGTTTTGTCGCCTGTGGCAACTTCCTGTAGCATCTGTATGTATTTCTGAGCCAGCAAGTAGTTTGCAGGATTTGTGCTCTTGCCTACGGCTTCAGTAATCTTTTCTATGGCTATTGCTTCTGCTTCTGCTTTGCGTATCTTTGCCTGTGCCTCACCTTCAGCGTTAAGTATTGCCATCTGTTTGTCTGCTTCTGCCTTGTTTATGATGGCTGTCTTCTCTCCCTCCGATTTGAGGATTGCTGCTGCCTTTTGTCCTTCGCTTGTAAGGATTGTGGCACGTTTGTTTCTTTCTGCCTGCATCTGCTTCTCCATGGCTTGCAGTACGCTTTCTGGAGGTGTGATGTCCTGCAACTCCACACGGTTCACCTTTATTCCCCATTTGTTTGTCGCATCATCAAGCACGGCGCGCAATTTGGTGTTTATAGTATCGCGGGATGTCAGGGTCTGGTCGAGTTCCAGCTCTCCGATGATGTTTCGTAGGGTGGTCTGTGTAAGTTTTTCTATTGCGTTAGGCAAATTGCTGATTTCATACACAGCTTTGAATGGGTCTACTATCTGGAAGTAGAGCAGGGCGTTGATCTGTGTCTGCACGTTGTCCTTAGTGATAACGTTCTGTTTGTCAAAGTCATACACCTGTTCGCGAAGGTCTATGGAAGTGGCATACATGTATCTTCCGCGACTCATGGTGATGATGGGCTTTGCACGGTCGATGAACGGTATGATGATATTGATGCCTGGTTTCAGCGTGGCATAATACTTTCCGAGTCTCTCGATGATTTTTGTTTCAGACTGTGGTATGATAACCAAACTCTTTTTTACCAATATCAGCGCGCAAACTACTATTGCCGCTAACACGTAAAATCCAATAGTCATAGTTGTAAGTAATTTAGGTTAAACTGTTTATTCTTTCTCTATTTCTCTACGGTGATGATGATGCTTTCTCTTCCCACCACTTTCACATTAGTGCCTTTGGCTATTGCCATGCCGTCTTTGGCTACGGCTTTCCAGTCGTCTCCGTCTATGGCAACTCTTCCGTAACCGTCTTTCTCTATATCTTCGCTCACTCTGCCTATGCGTCCGATCAATGCGTCTGCATTGCTCACCCTCTTGTCTTCGTTTTTATGGAAGTGTTTAAGGGCGGCAGGTCTTACGAAGAAGATGCTGAGCACTGATGCTGCGGCGAATGCGGCAAGACCGACGTAGAACGACAGTCCGCAAGCCGATAGTATTGCAGATATTGCAGCTCCGATGGCGAAACACATTATGAAGAAGTCTCCATTGGTAAGTTCAAGAATCAGGCAGACAACTGATACGAGTGCCCACATCTGCCATAGGTTTTCCGCAAAATAATTTATCATAACATTGTATTTTTAGATGGATAATGCTAATTATGCTGCGAATATACTAATTTTATGGCATATAGGCAATAGAGTGCTGCTTATTTTTTCGTTGCATACTGTTATTTTCAATGTCCCTTTCTATCCATCTTACTACGGCGTCTTCGTCGTTGCTCTCTGTTATCTCGTTTGCATGTTCTTTCACTTCGTCGAAAGCATTGCTTACTGCCACGCTCCAGTCTGCCACTTTCATCATCGGAATATCATTGAGATTATCTCCAAACACTACTATTCTCTCGGTTCCGATCTTTCTTGCAAGTTCTTTGATGGCAGCGGCTTTCGTGGTTCCGTTAACGTAGATGTCTATGAATCCTTCATCTTTCTTGAAGATGTCGTGGTAACAGTTGTAGGTGCAGTCGATGCCATCTTTGTCTATTTCGTCGGCAATGTTTCTGAGTGCTTCAAACTTGCCCATGCTGAATATGAGCATAGCACCTTCGAGAGTGGTGTCTACGGTCAGGTTGTTGCACGTCTTGAGTATTTTAAGCGGTGTCTTTATTCTTGGCTCTATAAATTCTTTTTCCTCCGCGGTAAGTTCCTTCACATGGTTTACTACAATCTGGTTTCCGTTCTTGTAATAGATGAAAGGGTTATTACCGTTCTTTTCAAATATGCCAATCAGCCGCTCTATGCTGCTGTTGCTTATTATCCTTGCCGATTCGTATCCCTTCTTTCTGTTGTCCCATGTGGCACATCCGGCCATAACGATATATGGCAGATTGGAGTCTACGTTTTTCATCAGCTCTACCACTGTGGCTGGCGTGCGTGCCGTTGCCACCGTGAAGAGGGCGCCTTCGCTGATAAGCTTGTTCAGTTTGGCTGTTGTGGTTTCTGACAATACGGATCTGCTGTTCAGTAGCGTTCCGTCCATATCGCTTACATATAGAGTCTTGCTGGATTTCATCTTTGTTGTTTATTTGCCGGTCGGCATGTTTCTTGTTCCTTTTTTTATTTAATAGATATTTCCTGTATTGAGCCTTTTCTTTACAAACAGATAGAATGCTGTGCTCATCATTATTCCAGTCAGGGTCCAGGATACGGGGTATGCACCCATCAGCACCTTGAAATCCTTGAAGTGTTCAGCTACTCCAAATATCCAAACGATGCGTAGCAGACATGTTCCGAACACCGTAATCAATGTGGGCAGCATCGATCTACCCATGCCGCGGAGTGCCGCTCCGGGTATCTCGTAAAGGCAGGCTATCGACTGGAAGGCAAGGGCAATGAATATTCTTTCACTTCCGAAAAGCAGCACGTCGGGGTCGGTAGAGAACAGACTCAGACAAGCGGTATGTTGCCAGGTTATCATTAAGTTTAGGAACAAGCATGACACCATGCTCATGCCAAGGCATATCCAGAATATCCTTTTCACGCGGTCGAATTTACCAGCACCGTAGTTCTGTCCGATAAAGCTTATAGCGGCTCCGTCAAATGCTACGACGACGAAGTAGCAATATGATTCATAGTTAAGCGACGCTGCCGAACCGGCTATTGCCGCAGCCCCATAGCCGTTGATGGCAGATTGCAGCAGCACATTGGAGAAAGAGAATATCATACCCTGCACTCCTGCCGGTATGCCTATCTGTAGCATCCTTTTCAGTTCCGTCCATTTTATCTGCATCTCTCTGAGGCGCAGTCTATAGGGTTCCTCTTCATGAAGGAGTATCCATACGATGAGCGCCGCACTGACGATGTTGGCGATGCAGGTGGCAATGGCAACTCCGGCAACGCTCATGTGAAAACATATTACGAAGATAAGGTTGAAAATCGTGTTCACTACGCCGGCAATGAGCAGAATGTATAGCGGACGGCGCGTGTCGCCCATGCTACGCAGTATTGCAGAAGCGAAATTGAAAATCATGAAGAAGGGTATGCCGCAGAAATATATCCTGAGGTATACTACTGCAAGGTTGAGCACGCTTTCCGGCGTGTCAATTAGTTCGAGTATCGGTCTTGCCGCAATCTGACCAACTATCATCAAGACTATTCCGCTGATGAGAGCTACAAGGGCCACGGTGCTTATCGCATCTTGGATGCTGCGCTTGTCGTTTTGACCTATGTGGTTGGATATTATAACGTTGGCACCCATTGATATGCCCATGAAGAGGTTTATCAGTAGGTTGATGACAGGACCGTTGCTGCCTACGGCGGCAAGCGCTTCCTTGTTGGCAAAATGCCCCACAACAGCCACGTCGACGGAGTTGAACAGTTGCTGCATGACGCTACTTGCGGCCAGTGGCAGGGTGAAGACAAGTATCTTCATCAGCAGTGGCCCGTTAAGCATATCTATTTCTTTCTTTCCGTTGTTCATTCGTTTTTCACCAATACAATCTTTTCCTGTAAAATGTCTCTTGTAAATAATAAAACTCAAAATATCCTATATTATTATACCGACAGCTAAAAAAAAGATGCGGTCGGCTTCACAACCAACCACATCTCTGATATTAATCAGCTATTCTTCAAATCCGTTCATCAAGTATTCTACTTCCTGTTCCGTAGAGAGATTGAAGTCTCCCGGAATAGTATTCTTCAACGCCGAAGCAGCAAGCGAGAAGTTCAGACACCGCTGGTTGTCGTCGCCGTATTTCAAGTGGGCATGCAGATAAGCGGCAATGAAAGCGTCTCCCACACCCATCGGATCAAGTACGTCGTCAATGTCGTAAATCCTTGTAGTATAAAGCTTTCCGTCAGCGAAGATTACTCCCGACAGCAGATGGTGGTTGGCAGAAAGAGTGTTCCTCAATGCAACAATCATCTTCTTCGCCTTAGGCAAAATTTTCGACGCCTTTCCGAAATACTCCTTATAGGCAGCACTGTCAATGGGATAGTCCGGTGTCGTAGCCTTGAAGTCGGGTGGGGTAATGCCCGTTATCAGTTTCCATTCGTCGGCCGTACCGAATACGATATCGCTCTTCTGCGCTATAGGCAGCAGCACGTCGTGGGCATCCTTACCGTATTTCCATAAGTTAGCCCTGTAGTTGATGTCGCAGGAAATGGTTATTCCTTCACGTGCGGCTTCTTCTACTGCCTCGTTCGTAACTTCTGCCGCACCTTGCGACACGGCACTCGTTATGCCTGACCAATGGAACAGCCTGGCTTCGCTGAAAGTCTTCTTCCAGTCTATCATCCCCGACTTAATGGTCGTGATAGAAGAGTCCTCGCGATCGTATACAATGCTTGAACTGCGTAATGCTGCCGACTCCTCATAATAGTACAGACCAAGGCGGTCTCCACCATGTACGATATAATCCGTTCCTACATTATATTTGCGTATCTCGTTAAGGCAAGCCATACCTATCTTGTTGTTTGGCAGACGGGTCACGTATTCCACATTGTCACCAAACATGGCAAGCGATACGGCAACGTTTGCTTCGCTGCCGCCAAACAGACCTTTCCATGCACTGCCTTGTATTATTCGTTCCTTGTTGGGACGGGTCATTCGGAGCATTATTTCTCCAAACGTAACAATCTTCTCTTTCATATAGATTCATAGTTTATGGTTCAAAATTACTGCTTTTTATTGAGACAAGGAAAATATATCCTCTCTTATAAAGATTATTTAGCGTAAACGTTGACGTTCAACGGGTATATTTCCCTTTTCTCAAAAGTCTTGTTTGTAGATTTTTGATCAAGTAAATTCATATTTCTATAAACACCTTAAATTAGCTGTACGTTTCGATAACGCTCTTCTCTTCACTGTCCCAGTCATTGGTTATGATGCAGCGGTAGGTGTACCTGTCACCGAAAAGATCAGGTGTACTGTCCTTTTCCTTTGTCCGTTGCACTACAATGCGTTAACGGGAATCCTCCATGAACTGTGTTGACATGACCGAGGCCACTTCCGTTTCCTGCGAGCCCATCTCAACACGCCTCCATTCGCGTATGTCTTGTATGCGGCTGTACATTGACGCACTGTGTATGGCCCGTATGTAGAATATGCGGCAGTTGCCGTCAACAGTCCTTATGATGCCTTTCGAACAGAATCCGCAATCGGCACGGAAGATGCCTATGTGCAAGCCGTATGAATGAAGCAGTTTGAAAGCCCTTGACAGCGTGTCAGCCTGATGGAACTTGACGG